>NZ_KQ961747.1:0-86467 GCF_001563605.1 Corynebacterium sp. CMW7794 | reverse complement strand
CTGTAAGTTCGCGCAAGGAGTCGACGTTTTCTTCTTTGAGCCGAGAGACGAAAGTGGTCATGGCTTTGAAGCTATAAAAACCTGTCAAGGCCTGCAACGATGAGCGTGCAAATCTGTGGATAACTCGGCTTTTGCACAACCCAGTGGGCAACCATGAGCGCCTAGCCTGTGGATTACTCGGCAGAGGCGCGCCGGAAGGCGGCGACGAGGAGCACCGCGAGCGGCAGGAGCAGCCACGCGACGGTGAGAACCCACGGCGCGCGTGGGGCGGGGGCGTTCGTGGCGGCGACGACGCGGCCGTCCTCGACGATGGCGCCGATGCCGAGCCGCTCGAGCTCGGCCGTATCGCGGGCCTCCCACGCGGCGCGAGCGGCGACCCAACGAGGCGAGGGCGCATCGACGACCTGTCCGTCGACGACGAGCTCGCCGGAGGCGACCTGCGCGACCGCCTTGGAATACGGGTCCACGGCAGGTGCACGCGTGCCGTCCTGGGCGGTGACCTCGACGAGGCTGGGACGATCCGCGAAGAAGGTCGCGCGGCCGGAGAGCTCGCCCACGAGGCGGGCGTCGATGGAGGACTCGCGCGGGGCGAGGACGCTCACCGAGGTCGCGGCGTCGGGCATCTGGAGCACGAGACACACGAGCGCCGCGACGATGCCGCGCCGGTCGAGCGCGCCCAGCGCCGCGACGTAGGCCGGAAGCGCGAGGGCCACGAGCTTGCCGGAGTCGCGGAGGATGCCGGCGCCGGGGAAGGCGTCGATGACGCTCGCGAGTACGTCCGGCAGCAGCCAACACGCAATCGCCCCGCCCAGGCCCGCCGCGCCGAGCGCGAGCAGCGGCCACGATACGCGGCGCAGGCCCACGAGGACGCAGGCAAGCACTCCAAACCCGAAGACTGCGAAGCCCGCCTGGCGCGAAGCCGGGAGCGCGTCCGCGTTCCATAGACCGCCGAGCTGCAGCAGGGAGCCCAACGTCCCGGTGCCAGCCTCGGCGCGGGGGGCGAAGGCGGCGACGGAGGAGGGGGCATCGGAAAGCGGGGCGGGGTGGAGGGAGTCGATGAGCCCGGGCACGAGCCACGGGATGCAGACCGCGAGGCCCAGGCCCGCGGTGGCCAGGCGGCGGCCCTTGACCGTGGCGACGCCCGTGGCGAGACCGAGGAGCGCGCCGGTGGGCGTGAGAGAGGCGCCGAAGAGCGCGGCCCACGCGAGATAGGGGCGGCCGCGCAGTCCTGCGGCGGTGAGGAGTACGAGCAGCCACGCGGCGACGGCCAACGACCATTGGCCCTGGAGGAGGCGCTCGACGGTGAAGGGATTGATGACGGCGAGGAACATCGCGGGTGCCGGTGAACTCCGCGCTAGCAGCCATGCGCCCCAGGCGGCGGCCGCGGCGGCGGAGATGACGAGCGCGCGCAGCAGGAATGGTGCAGGCAGGAGCGTGGAGAAGAGGGCGAAGACGCCGTCCTGGGGAGCGGCGCGCGCGGCGAGGTCGCCAGCGCCGAAGTTGGCTGGGGTGAGCCCGAAGGTCTCGGGCACGGCCATGTCGCGCCAGAGGAACTCGGAGCCGGGCAGGAGGAACGGCCAGGTCACCGCGAGCACGAGCGCGGTGCCCCAGAGGACGGGCCAGGCGCGCCTAAACATGGTCGCGGCGGCGCAGGTACGTGAGCCCCGCGGCGGCGAGGAGCACGACAGCGAGCCCCTTGCCCACCCAGCTCACCAAGCCCATGGCCTTGTGGAGGCGAACCGTGGGGCGCGCGAGCTCAAGCGCGGAGTCCTGCGTGGCCTCGTCCCAGTGCAGATCGCCCACGAAGACGGCGCGGCGCTCGGGCGGGATCGAGGTATCGCGCGCCTGCTTGGCGTCCGTGGCCCAGACGAAGGAAAAATTTTCGTCTACGTCGAGGATGGTGCCCGTGGCCGGGTCGACGGTGACGGTGCGATCGACCGAATAGAACGAGTCGAGGACCACGGCGGTGTCCTTCTTCAGACCGAAGTGGGCGAGTTCCTCGTCCGTGTAGAAGTCCTCGGCGCGGCCGCGGCGACGCAGATCGTCCGGGGTGAACGTGGGATCATTTTCGGTCGCGTACTCGGCCGTGCGCGCGAGGATGTCTTGGGCCGGTAGGGCGTCGATGTGCTGGTGGAACTCGTAGACGTCGATTCCGCCGCGCTTGGACTTCCCCGTGTAGTCGATGGGTACGGCCTCTTGCGCGATGAAGTCGAAGTACGGGTAGGAACGCTGCTCCGTGTCGGCGGGGAAGAACGCGGTGAGCCCCTCCATGTCGCCGTTGTCGATGGACGCGCCGAGGTTGAGCTGCCGCACCGCGAAGGACTGGTGGCTCGCGAGACCCGCCTCCGGATAGGCGGATTCGCGGTTGAGCGTGAGCGAGGCGGACAGATGCGCGGATCGGTCTTCCGGCTGGCCCTCGGGCATGCGGTAGAAATCCTTGGTGGCGTCGAGCTGGACCAGCGCATCATCCTCCTCGTTCGGCGAGGTGATGTAGGTGTTGTCCATGCGCACCGTGGTCGCACCGGTTTCCACGAGGACCGCGGCTGGTTCAGTGACGGCGTGGAATTCCACGTCGTCGGCGAGCCGGATGGAGCGTCCCACCACGAGCGAGGGCACGAGCACGCCCGCGAGCAGCGCGAGGATCGCGGCGATAACGAGCCACGGCAAGGGCGAGCGGGCCATAAAGGGACATCCTTTGGTGCTAAGTTGGGCAGACGATGGCCAATACCTTACCGCAGCACGTACCCGCGTTAGACGGCCTGCGCGCGGTCGCGGCGCTGGGCGTGCTCGTCACGCACGTGAGCTTCCAGACCGCCACGGGCTGGGCCTGGGCCGAGCGGCTCGACTACTTCGTGGCGGTCTTCTTCGCGCTGTCTGCCTTCGTGCTGTGGCGCCGCCGCGACGCGCACTCGCCGGCGGGCTATTACCTCGCGCGCTTTCGCCGCGTTATGCCTGCGTATTGGGCTTGCGTAGCTGTGGTGTTCCTCGCGTTGCCCGGCGCGTCCTTCTCCGTGGTGCAGGTCCTGTCCACGCTCACCGCGACCCAGATTTACGTTCCGGACGGTCTGGCCTCCGGCGTGACTCAGCTGTGGTCGCTGTGCGTGGAGTTCGCGTTCTATCTCGTGCTGCCGTGGCTGCCTTCTTTCCGGTCGTTGCGCGCACGCCTGATCGCCCTCGGCTCCGTCGCAGCACTCAGCCTCGGCTGGGCGTGGGTTGCAGCCCCCATTGAGGACTTCACCGGCGTCAACGCGCAGATTTGGCCGCCCGCGTACGCCGCGTGGTTCGCCGTGGGCATGACCGCCGCGGAGCTCGAAGGCCGCGTTCGCGCCCCGCGCCGCGCGTGGCCGTTCTGGGTACTCGCCGCGGGGTGCGTGTGGCTCGGTTCCCGGGAGTGGTTCGGGCCGCAGGGACTGACGCACCCCACGCCCGGCGAGTTCGCGCGCCGCGTCGCAATGGGCGCCGTCTTCGCCGCGGCCATCGTCGTGCCTTACGCGCTGGGCACGCGCTCACCCGTCCTGGAATCCCCTCTCATGCGTCGGCTCGGCCTGTGGTCGTACGCCATCTTCCTGTGGCACGTCGCCGTGCTGTGGGTCGTCTTTCCGCTCACCGGCTTGCCACTCTTTTCGGGCTATTTCTTCCTCGTGCTTATCGCGACGGCCGCGCTCACCATCCCTATCGCGGCGGCGAGCTACTACTGGGTCGAGGTCCCCGCGTCCGCGTGGCTGGCGGCCAGCGCGCCGAGGCTCGCGCCCGCGAAGGCCGCGAGCAGCCAGAAATCGCCCGCGTAGTGTCCTGAGCCCCAGGGCCCGCGCGCGAGGATGAGGCCCGCGGTGGCCATGAGTCCGGCGCACAGCCAGCTCGGGCGCAGAGTTGTCCACCGCGCCGCCGCGAAGCCGCCGATGCCCCCAGCAAGCCCCGCCGGGCCCGCCGCTGCCAGCGCCACGAGCGCCAGGAGCGGAACGGGAACCCGTGCCGCGTGTGCGAAGTGACCGCGGCGCGGGCGAGCGAGGAGGAGCAGGCAACCCGCCACCGTGAGCAGTGCGAGGCAGCCGCCGCCCAGCAGTGCGAGACGGTAAGCGCGCTCCCCGGCGAACTCCAGCCGGAACTCGCCCGCCGCGCCTGCCGGGATGACGAAGGCCTGGGACGCGGCGTCGACCTCGCGGGGCTCGAGTTCCGTGTCGCCGAGGTAGCCGCGCAGGCCCTGATTGAAGGCGCGCGTGGTGACGAGCAGGCGGTCCGAGTCTGCGGCGGTGATGTCGCGGCCGGTCGCGGCGTACGCGCCTGCGTCCGCCTCGCCGAGGCGGACGACCTTCGCCCGGGTGCGCAGCTCGTGCGTGCCCGCGGCCAGGGGGACGGTCGCGCCGGGCTCGTAGGTCTCGCCGTCGATGTCCACGGGGCGGTCTGCGTCGAGCTTCAGCGACATGTCCCGCGGGGCGGTGAACTCGCGAATGAGGACGCCGGTGTCCACGATGGCGCGCTGGAAGAGGAAGGCGCGCGCCTTCGGCGAGCTATCCGGCACAACGACGGTCCGGGTGATCTCATGCCCCTCGACCTGCGCGTTGGCGAGACCCACACGCTCGTGGAGCTCGACCCGCACCGCGCTCGCGGCCCCGCCGGGAATGCGGACCTCGGTGGGTTCTTCGCCGAGATCGACGTTTACGGAGGCGTCGCCGTTGCGGACCGTTACGGTCGTCTCCGCCGTCGCGGTGAGCGTGAGCGTCGAGCGCGCCGGGAACTCGCCTTCGAGTTCCAGCCAGCCCGTATCTCCAGGTGCGGGCCACCAGGCGGTGGAATCCTCCCCGTCTACCGCCGCGGTCACCGAGTGCGCCGGACGCGCTCCGCCCAGGGCATTCGCGTCCGCGGCAGAGCTCGACGCGCGCACGTGGCCGCCACGTTCCTCTACCGCCACAATCGGGCCCGCCGAGGGATAGTCGCGCTCCACGTTGTGCGAGCGCGTCGGCTCGTCTGCGGGCAGCGGCGCGGAGACCGGCCCGTCGAGCGTGCCGAAGTTTCGGTCCACGAGCAACGGCGTATCTGTGACGACGTCCGCGTCTGCGTCCACCAAGGAGTACGGCCCGCCAGGTAGGAAGGCGAGGGACTCGCCGCCGCCGGCCACGCGTACCGGGTCGGTGGAGCCGAGCAGCATGTCCGGCCGTTCGTTGAGGAGGATGACGTCCACGTCGCCGAAGGAGTGGACCTCGCCCGGGACGTCCTTGAGCGCGCCGTGCTTCTCCACGCCATTGCGGACGACGAGCGCGCCGATGCCCAGGCGCGTGAGCCCCGAGGCGTCGCCCGCCTGGAGCGCGGCCATGACGCCGTCGAGCCCGCGGATGGCCTCGGGCGGCACGAGCGGAATCGCGTCGCGCACGGCCCACGGCACGTCGAGCAGCGGCTGGAGCGGTTCGTCGCGCGTCCAACCCCAGTCCTCGCGCGCGAAAGAACGCTCGGGGAAAAAGAGGGTGCGCGTGCCCTGTGCATGGGCATTGAGGAAGTCCGCCGCGTCCTGCCAGTACTGCGGCACCGCCTCGTACGCCCCGCGCGGCAAGAGCCGGCCCGTGAACGCCGGGCTTGCCGATGCCCCCACCACCAGCGCCACGGCCACCAGCGCCGTCGCGCGTTGCCCAGAGTTGCGCTGGCGGCTTAGCGCCGCCCAGGCAAAGCCGATGCCGAGCGCGAGCGGCAGGCGCACGAGCGGATCGAATTTGTGGACGTTGCGCAGCGCCGCGCCGGAGCCGTCGAGGAAATCGAGGTAGCCCGCGTAGTGGCAGCCGAGGACCGCGACGCCCACAAGGAGCATCGCGGTCCACACACGCGGGGCCTTGGTGAGTCCCGCCAGGCCCACCGCGGCGACGAGCGCCGTGACGAGAACGAAGAAAGGCTCGGTGGCCAGCAACGTGCCGGCGAGGCGTTCATTGTCGACGAAGGGCGACCAGCTCGTGGTGCCCCGCAGGATCTCCGCGAGGTTGAGCCAGCGCGTCGTGACGAACGAAGACTCGATGTAGTCCGTAAACGGCGGCGCGTAGCGGCCCAGGATGAGAAGCGGACCGATCCACCACACGCTCACCAGCGCGCAGCCGGCGAGCCACGGCAGCAGCGCCCGGCGGTGATAGACAAGCGCCACAAGGGCGGCCGGGACGCAGGCCGCGAGCGTCGCCGTCGCGTTGACCGCGCCCATGCAGGCAACCGGCAGCGTCGCCGCGGCCGCCGTGCGCCAGGCGCTCGACCGCGTCCCGTCGGCCCGCGGAAGGAAGGGGAGCACGACCCACGGCGCGAGCATGACCGGCCACGTCTCCGAGGAAATCGCCGTGAGCGTGGTGAGCGTGCGCGGCGAGAGCGCAAACGCCGCGGCTGCGAGGCAGGCCGGCGCCGTGGCGAGGCCTACGCGCCGGGCGAGTGCGAGCGTTCCTGAAAAGCCCACGCCGAGCACGAGGGTCCACCAGGCGCGCTGCGCGACCCAGTCGGGGAGGGCATCGGAAAGCGCGAAGAACGCGCCTTGGGGAAAGAGGTAGCCGTAGGCCTGGTTTTGGAGCTGGCCCAGGGTGAAGGAGTCCGTCCACGCGTGCGCGGCGCCGGCGAGGAAGCCGGCGGGATCGACGGCGAGATCGTGCTTCGTATCGGCCGCGACGCGGCCCCACGGCTGCGTGAAGGCGAGGAGGGCGGCGAAAAGCCACCCGGCCGCATGCGCCGCCCAGGGGCGCGCGAAAAGCTGGGCCAAGCTAGTTGCGGGAGCCGTATTCCGGGCCGCCGAGCAAAGCATCATCCGCAGAGACCGCCGCCGAGGACGGGACGGTGTCTTGTCCGCTGAACTGGGCAATGCCCACGATGGCGACGACGCCGAGCGCGATGCCGACCACCGCGGAGCCCACGGCCGGGCCGAGGGTGCGCTTTGTCATGGAGTCGGATTCAAGTGCCATAAGGCCACATCCTAGCAGCCTGCTCACGCAGGTCCGCCGATTATTCGGCGGTGTCGGTGTAGTTCGCGTCGTTCGGGTCGTCCGGCTCCGGCGGGACAACGAGGACGGGACGGCCCGCGGTGCGCACGAGCTGGTCCGCAGTCGACGCGTTCCACCACGCCTTAAAGCCGGTGAGCGCGCGGGTGCCGGTGACGATGACGTCGACGTCGAGCTCCTCGGCGGCATCGGCAAGCGCCTCCGCGGTGGTGGTGACGACCTCGACGAGGTGCGCGCGGCCCGCCAGGCCGAGCTTCTCCGCGACGGCGACGCCCTTGCGGCACACGGCCATGGCCTCCTCGTAGGCTGGGTCTTCTTCCTGCGCCGCGTCATCGAGCGCATACGTGGACTGGTGCAAGCCCGTGCGGCCCAGGGCGCGGGCTGCCTGGCGCGCGGCGGGCTCCCACGCGGTGAGGATCTCCACGATGCCCGGGCGCAGCAGCTGTGCCGCATACTCGATGGCGCGGTCCGCCCGCTCGGAGCCGTCGTACGCAATCAACATGGTTTGACCTTTCATGGTCCCCCAGCCTAGCGCCCCACGCGCGCCAAGAAGGACCTTATGCATGCGAGATTTTCACTCATACGCCATACTGAGAAAACAATGAAGAAAATTCTCGCGCTCGCCGTCGTCGCGTCCGCGGCGGCGCTCGCAGCCTGCGACCCGCCAGGCGAAAAGCCCTCGCCCGCCTCCCTCGAGTCCGTGAGTGCGGGAGTTCTGGCGAGCCCGTCACCGGCGCCGACGTCCGCGCCTTCTTCTGCCGCCCCGTCCGACCCGGCGCCAGCGGCTCCGGACGTTCCCGCTGCGAACCCGCTCGTCCCACCGGAGCAGCGCCGCGCGGCGGCGGCCTCACTGCTCATGCCTGCCGTGGTCAACTACGACGACGCGCTGGCTAAGCTGCAGGCCGGTGTGGGCGGCATCTTTATCGTGAGCTGGGCTGACCCGGGGCTGCTCACGCAGCCAGGCCGTGACCTGCACGCGCTGCGGGAGGCTGTGGGCCGTGACTTTGAGATCTCCATCGACTTCGAGGGCGGCCGCGTCCAGCGCTTCTCGGAGGTTCTCGGGTCCTACCCGTCGGCGCAGCAGATGGCGCAAGGCACACCCGAACAGGTCGAGGGCACCGCGTTCCAGATTGGCCAGACGCTCGCTGCGTACGGCATCACGCTGGACTTCGCTCCCGTGCTCGACGTGGGCGGCGCGGATCTCGACGTGGTAGGTGACCGTGCGTATTCCACGCACCCCGTGCGCGCCGGCGAGTACGGCGCCGCGTTCGCGCGCGGCCTAGAAAACGCAGGCGTCGATGCCGTGTTTAAGCATTTTCCGGGCCACGGCCGCGCCTCCGGAGACACGCACCTGGGAGCTGCGGTGACGCCGCCGCTGCCGGAGATGGAGGCCTTTGACATCGTGCCGTGGGACGGCGCGCTGCCCGGCGAACCGCGCGCGGATGCGATGGTCGGACACATGGTCGTGCCGGGGCTGGGCAATGGCGTCACGCCGTCGAGTCTCAACCCCGCGGCGTATGAACTGCTGCGCACCCGCGAGCACTTTGGCGGCCGGATTTTCACCGATGACCTCACTGGTATGGCGGCGATTACCAGCCGGTATACCCCAGAGCAGGCCATCGTCACGGCGCTCGCCTCGGGCGCGGATGTGGCACTGTGGTCGACGGCCACGGATATCAACTTCATCATCGACCAGGTGGTCGGTGCGGTGGAGGTCGGTATCATTCCTGAGCAGCGCTTCGCGGATGCCGTCGCACATTCTGCGGCTGGACTCGCCCCGCGCTAACGTTTTCGCGCTTCAAACGATAACCTTAAGTGTTGTGAAGAAAGCAGTAGGAAAGCGCAAGTCTCAAGGGCTCATCATCACCCTCGCGGTGGTGCTGGGGTTTTTGGTGCTCGCCGGGGTCGCATACGCCCTCGATATCGCCCAGAACCAGGGTAAAGTTCCGCGCGCGACGAGCGTGGGCGGCGTCGACATCTCGTCCATGGAGCGCACTGCCGCGGTGGACAAGCTCCAGAAGGAGCTCGGCGGCATCGAGAATCAGGTCGTTACCGTGCGCGCGGGGGAGAAGCACAGCGAACTGCTGCCGTCTGCCTCCGGCCTCGCTATGAACTTCCAGAAAGCCGTGGACGGCATTCCTGACGCCTCGCTCAATCCGTTGACGCGCGTCGCGTCCTTCTTTATGGACCCGCGCGAGCAGCCCGTCGCCGTGGACGTCGATGACGCCGCGCTGAACAAGGAGCTCGAGCGTGTCAAGGGCGAGCTGTCCATCGCTCCCGTCGACGGCGCCTTGGCCATCGAGAACGCAGACTTCAAGGTCACAGACCCCAAGCTCGGCCAGACGGTCGACCCCGCTCAGCTTTCCGATGCCGTCCAAGCCGACTGGCTCGACCCCGCCGGCGTCGAGGTGGAACCGCAGGTCGTCGAACCCGCCATCAATGACCAGGTCATCGAGGACATGCAAAAGGGCGAGGCGAAGACCGCGCTCGATAAGAACCTCGTGGTCAAGGGTGACAAGGACGTCACGGCGACGCTCGACCGTGGCGCCATCGCGCAGTTCGTCTCGATTTCCTCAAAGGACGGAAAGCTCGTTCTCAATATCGACGACGCGAAGGCGCAGGAGCTGCTTGCTGCGCAGCTTGCGGATTCCGAGGTCCCCGGCGAGAACGCCAAAGTGAGCTTCGCCGGCGGCGGCAAGTCCGTCACGCCGTCCCAGGACGGCAACGTCGTCAACTGGGAAGAGACCATGAAAGACTTCGACTCCCGCGTGCGCAGCGACGACAAACGTGAGTGGGAGGCGGCGTACAAGCCGGAGCCGGCCACGTTCACCACGGAAGAAGCCGAGGCCTCGACCTTCGACCAGGTCGTGAGCGAGTTCTCCACCGGCGGCTTCTCTGGCCCCTCGGGCGAGAACATCCGACTCGTCGCGCAGACCGTCAACGGCGCCGTGGTCAACCCGGACGAGACCTTCTCGCTCAACGGCTACACCGGTCCGCGCGGCACGGCGCAGGGGTACGTCGAGTCCGGCATCATCATCAACGGCCACTCAGGCACGGCCGTGGGCGGCGGCATCTCGCAGTTCGCGACGACGCTCTACAACGCGTCCTACTTCGCGGGCATGGAAGACGTCGCGCACACCCCGCACTCCTACTACATCTCGCGCTACCCGGCCGGCCGTGAGGCCACCGTCTACGAGGGCGCCATTGACCTGCAGTTCAAGAACACCTCGGACCACCCGGTGCGCATCGACACCTCCTTCGGTGGCGGCCAGATCACCGTCCGCTTCATGGGTGTGAAGACCGTCAACGTCGAGTCCGTGAACAACGGCCGCTGGGCCACGACTCAGCCCACTAGGATGACCGTCACCGATGACTGCTCGCCGTCCTCCGGCGCGCCGGGCTTTACCACCTCGGATACGCGCGTGATCAAGGACCTCTCCGGCAAGGAAATCTCCCGGGAGACCACCACCACGGTCTATGACCCGCAGCCTATCGTTACCTGCGGTTAAGCCACGACCCGGCCGATGCACACCGCGGTGAAGGACCCCGCGGACGTCGATCAGCTGGCCCAGCACCCAGTGAAGTTTGGTCGCGTCGCCGGCATCTTCGCAGCCCACCGCGGCACGCTGCTTGTGGTGGTAGCGCTCATCATTGCGACTTCTGGGCTGACCGTGGTGCAGCCTTTCTTGGTGCGCCGCACCGTGGACGAGGCCATTCCTGAGCACGACACCACGCTGCTTCTGTGGCTGGTGGGCGGCATGCTGGCCATCACCGTGGTCTCTCAGGCCATCGGCGTTATCCAGTCCTTTTTATCCGCGCGGGTGGGGCACACCATCATGCACGAGCTGCGCACGCAGGTCTTTGCTAACCTGCAGCGCCAGTCGCTGCAGTTCTTTACCAATAACCGCGGCGGCGAAATCCAGTCCCGCTTGACTAACGACATCGCGGCCATGCGCGGCATGGTGACCACCACGGCGACCTCTGTGGCCAGCAATCTCACCATGACGGTGGCCACGCTGGTGGCGATGGTCGCGCTCTCACCCACGCTCTCACTGTTGTCCCCTGGTGGTGCTGCCGCCCGCCGTGTGGCTCACCCGCCGCGCCGCCGTTCTGCGTTGCAGCCTCATGGAGAAAAACAGCCGCGCGCAGGCGACGTTGCAGCAGACCATTTCGGAAAACCTATCCGTGTCCGGCATGCGCCTGGCGGCAACGCTGGGCGCGCAGGAACGCGTCTATGACGGGTTTGAGAAGACCTCGCGCTCCCTGATCCGCCTGGAGCTCGAATCGCAGCTGGCCGGGCTCTGGCGCATGGCGCTGACCCAAATCATCTTCGGCGTGATGCCGGCGCTGATTTACCTGGTGGCTGGCCTGCGCCCGGGGATTACGATTGGCACGCTCATCGCCTTTTCCACCCTGCAGACTCAGATATTCCGCCCCATCACTGACCTGCTCAACGTGGGCGCGCAGTGGGTGGCGTCGATGGCGCTGTTCAGCCGCATCTTCGAGTACCTGGACCTGGAGCCCGAACTCACGGAAGCCACCGAGCCCGCGCAGCTTGCCGACGCCTCCCTCACCCTCCAGCACGTTTCCTACCGCTACCCAGGCACCGACACCGACGCGCTTTCCGACGTCTCCCTCACCATCCCCGCCCACACCACCACCGCCCTGGTTGGGCATACCGGTTCCGGCAAGTCCACGGTGGCCGCGCTTCTGGCGCGCTTGGCCGATCCGACTGAAGGCTCCGTCACCTTGGGCGGTGTCGACCTGCGTGATGTACCGGCGGAGCAGCGCGCTGAGGTCATCGGCGTGGTTTCCCAGGAAACCTACCTGATTCACGGCACGGTGCGGGAGAACCTCCTCTTTGCGCAGCCGGGTGCTAGCGAGGGAGAGATGTGGGCGGCGCTGCATGCCGCGCGCGTGGACGAGGTCATCGCCGCGCTTCCAGAAGGCTTGGACACAGTGGTGGGCTCGCGCGGCTACCGTTTCTCCGGCGGTGAGCAACAGCGCCTCTCGCTGGCCCGCACACTGCTGCGCCGCCCGCGGGTGCTCATCCTGGATGAGGCCACCTCGGCCCTTGACAACGAAACCGAACGCGCCATCCAGGAAACAGTCATTGGCGCGGACGCTACCCGCCTGGTCATTGCGCACCGCCTGTCCACCATCCGCGATGCCGACCAGGTCGTTGTCCTTGACGCCGGCCGCGTGGTCGAGCGCGGCACCCACGCCGAGCTGCTCGCTCGTGGTGGTGCCTACGCGGCGCTGCTTCGTGCTGCGTCCGCGGCTGACGCTTCGTAGAGGGCTGCTCCAGAGAATCTTAACGCTATTAACTTTCAGTCATGTGGCTTGTTGAAAGCTGAGTATCTGAATGGTTTTGGAATACCCCTGGGCCTTCTTGGTGATACTTCCTTTTGTCGGGCTGCTGAAGGCTCTGGATTATCTGCTGATATTGGCAGTATTAATGGTTGTTTTACTGCCGCAGGAGGGTACTCTCCGGAAAACCATTCCTCTGTGTGATGGTCGCTTGCTATGTGACGGGTGTAAAATCGAATAGGTTTACCCCCTCCAAGGGGTAATGAGTTCAATTTCACACAAAACTATATGACTTTTCAAAAACGGTTGTTGACCTGCGAAAAAGGTTTTCATGCTAGCGTGGATGAAGCGGAGCCTTGAGCGATCTGGCTGAATCTCCGGGGGGGGAGCTTTGGTCGGGGGCTTTGCCTCAGGTGCTGGGTGTAGGATCTAGTTATGTAATCCACAGGCCATCGTTAGTTAAGGCTAGGGCCTGCGCAGGCGTTTCCACCTGAAAACTGCTCTCGGCAGGCGAAAGAATCTTAGCAACGGGTCAGGTCATGGTGCGTGAACCGTGGGGAATGGATTGCACACAGCTAATGAGACGTGGTATCTCATTTCAGAACTCGTGTAAAGGACCAGTTTCCGTGAACAATATCTCTCGTACCGCTCGTTCAGTTGCCTTCGCTGCTATCGCCGGACTCGCTTTGGGCGTTTCCGCTCCGGGTGCACTGGCCCAGGATAACCCTGGCGCTGAGCAGGGGGCCGTGAACAAGGCAAACATCGATTTCACTAAGAAGGGCTCGATCACCCTCTACAAGAAGAAGGGCGCCGAAACCGCTAATCGGGCCACTGGTAAGGAAATGGCGGGCGTCCCGGGTGAGGCACTGTCTGGTGTGACCTACAAGATCACCAAGCTTAATTACGACCTGCAGAACGGTGATTGGGCGACGTTCCCGAAGACCGCTGCCGATGCCAAGGGCCACGAGACCGACACGACTGTTGAGGGGATCACTGGTGACGACGGCAAGGTGGCCTTCGAAAACTTGGACTTGGGTATCTACTTGGTAGAAGAGACGAAGGCTCCGGCCGGCATCGTTGCTGGCGCTCCGTTCATCGTGTCGGTGCCGATGGTCAATGAGGCTTCCGATGCGTGGAACTACGATGTCGTGGCCTACCCAAAGAACACCGAGACCAAGACCGAGAAGACCGTCAAGGACGCCGACAAGCACATCCAGGACGCATACACCTACACCATTAACGCCGACGCTCCGACTTTCGGCACAGATAAGACTCTGAAGAAGTTTGTCTTCTCTGACCAACTGGATGCTCGCTTGGAGTTCGACAAGGTTACTGAAGTTAAGGCCGGCGATGTCGTTCTGACAGAGGGCGACTACACCATCGACGCACCTGCTGCTGGCAACACCAACACTCTTACTGTGACCCTGACTGATCAGGGCTTGGCTAAGGTGGCCTCGGGTGCCAAGATGTCGCTAACCTTCGCCGTCAAGCGCAAGGAGGTCGGCGACACCACTGAATTGAAGAACCAGGGTACGGTCATCTTCAACAACCCGAACACCGACAAGGATGTCGAGAATAAGACTAATGAGGTCGTGACCTACCACGGCAAGCTGAAGGTGGTGAAGAAGGATGGCAAGGAAGCCGGCAAGGTCCTGCAGGGTGCGGAGTTCGAGCTCTACCGATGTGCCTCCGCGCAGGATAAGCTCGAGAACCCGCTGACGGTAAACGGTGTGGACAAGTGGACCACTGGTGAAGACGGCACTATTACCATCGACGGCCTGCATGTCACGGACTTCGCGGACAACGCACAGGTCACTGACGTGAAGAAGTTCTGTCTGAAGGAGACCAAGGCTCCGGCCGGCTATGCGCTGCCGGAGAAAAACATTACTGAGATTGACTTCACTCGCGACAACATCGCGAAGACTGGTGAGCTCAAAGGCGATGACAAAGTCACCCTCGTCTCTGAAATCGAAAATATCAAGCGCGACACCCCGAACCTGCCGATGACCGGTGGTGCCGGTGTGGGCATCCTGGCTGCTATTGGCGCAGCAATTGTTGCTGCTGGTGCTTGGTTCGCTCGTCGTACCGCGCGCAACTAATAGCCGGGCGTAGTTCCGGTGGCGCAGACTGTCCATGATGGTCTGCGCTGCGGGTCGGGTAATCAAAATATGGTGCTCGACCCAGTGAGGGGACTGGGCTAGGTATAGACTTCAGTCCCCTTCATTCTCTTTCGTTGTAATCCCGGTCGCGCTGCGCTAGCGCGTGGGGCATTGTTTTGGGTGGTGCGGGTCGTTGACTACGGTGGTAGGCCAAAATGCAGGTCGACGGCACAGGCGCCGTGGAGGCCTAGTCCTTCCGGCGGTAATCGTTGTCGTTGGGTTGTTAGTGATGCTGTACCCAGTGGTCTCGACCGCATGGAACAATTGGAACGCCTCAAGAGTGGCGCAGGAATATGCGCGACTGGATAAAGAGACACCGGTGCAGGTGCAGGATTCGGTTTGGGATGCTGCACATGCATACAACGAGGAGCATACGTCGGGCCCAATCTTGGATCCGTGGCTGAACCGTATCGGGGTAGACAATCCCGACTATGAGGCTTATTTGAAGCAGTTGGGCGAGAACGAAGCGATGGCTCGCCTCGTGTTTCCAGCAGTAGACGTTGATCTTCCGGTATTTCATGGCACCGCAGATAAGACACTGCAGCGTGGTCTGGGGCATTTGTATGGTTCTGACCTGCCGGTCGGTGGACCAGGAACCCATTCCGTCATTACGGGGCATACGGGTCTGGCAAATTCGACGATGTTTGATCACCTCGACTCTGCCACCGAGGGAGATGTGTTCTATATCCAGGTTGCTGGCCACAAATTGAAGTACGTCGTCGACAGCATTCAAGTGGTTCTGCCGAGTGAAGTTGATGGCCTACGGCCAGTCGCCGATCAGGATTACGTCACGCTGATTACGTGTACCCCATACGGGATCAACACTCATCGCTTGCTGGTGCGTGGCCATCAGGTTCCTATGGAGCCTGGGGAGGAGTCGGTGTTTGAAAACTCCCATGGTCCGGGCTGGCAATGGTGGATGTACGCGCTTTTGGCTGCAGTGATTGTCATTGGTTGCTGGCTGGTGTGGTGGCTGCGACGGCACCAGGCGGCTGTCGGAGCACAAGAAGTTATTAATGAAGAAAGTAGCGTGCGGGAGTAAGGCGATGCAGAGGTTGACAAGTACATGGTCGGCCCAAATGGCTGCCGTCGGAGTGGCGTGTGCAATTGCATTTGCTGGGCCGGGCATGGTTGCTGCGGGAGCGGTACAGGTTGCCGGGCAGCAGACTACTGGTGCGGAGCGCACCGTGGACTCGGATACGGTGACTGTTCGGCTCACGCAGGGCAATCCCGACGACGATGGGCAGGCACCCTCGGGGCAAGTCCAGGGAGTCACGATTCATCTAGCCCGGCTTGCCGGCCTAGATCCAAACAACGCTGACGATGCAGCACGCGTGCAAGACGCGAATCTGGACGAGATTCGTGAATGGCGTAGCGACGTGCACGTGGATCAGGTCACCGATGCCAATGGAGAGGTGACGTTCGATGGTCTAGCGGATGGCTTCTATGTGGTGACATCTTCGGCCCCGGATGATTCCTATCGGGAGATCAACCCGTTTGTGGTGGCGGTTCCGTTCCACACCGTGGTGGATAACCCGAATCCGGTACCAGGAGTAATCGTGGCTAAGACCCACAAACCGGGTGAAACGCCGACGCCAACCACGTCGTCATCTACTCCGAGCGCTCCGCCGTCACGCCCGAATACCCCGCAAACACCTCCGAACTATCCACCGACTAAACCAGGGAAGCCGCCTCACCAACCCGAGACAACGCCGTCGGCTACTCCAAGTGCCGGTAAGACCTCAACCCCAGCAGTGTCGTCGGGCAATGGTGGCTCATTGGCGATGACCGGTGCACAGGTACTCGGTGTCGTTGCCGCAGCGTTGGCGTTGATCGCCACTGGTTTCGTGATGATTGCCTTTAGCCGTAGGAAGAATTCAGAAAGCGAGGGACGCTAATGTCCTGGACAGATTCTCATCTGGTCGAGCCGGTAGCGTATCGCTGGCGCGTCGTAGGGGCGTTTGCTGCGGCGCTGGCCCTAGTTTTTAGCGTCGCTGCACCGGCTGCTCTTCCAGGTTTCGTTGGCGCTGTCGCCGAGGCACAAACCACAGCGTTGCGTGCCGAGCTTGATTCCTCAGACCAGCTGAGCATTCCCGCTGGCGACAGCGCTACATTTGAAGGCCATTTTGTCGATGGCGGAACGGTGGAAGAGCTGGAGTTCACTACCAAGGTTTCGCAGCTTGAATTCGAAGGCGCGGCATTCACGCTGACAATCGCCGGTGAGGAGATCCCCGTTCGCGAAGGCGACAATCTCGTTGTAGATACGACGAGCAATGCAGTGACTTTCCACGTCACCGGACTCAATGCCGATGTACCCGCAGGAGCAGCTTTTTCATTGAACACCCCGGCGGTCGCAGAGGAATCCGAGCTGAGCGGGATATCCGTCGATGCGTCTGGTTTAGTCGAGGAAAACGCTAGTACTTCTGTAAATGAAGACAGCGAAGCTTCGGAAGCGCCCGCGGAGGACGGCGAGTCGTTGGAGGTTTCTGACGTCGACGCGGCCCCAGCACGCCTGATGGCAGCACCGAACATTACTCCGTATGCTGCCGGTGACCACACCATCACAATCCAGAACGATGGATATGTGCTCAAGGGAAACCGCTATATTCCGAACTTCAAAATCCCAGCTACAGAGCTTCCGACAGGCAGAATGACCATCCCGGATGGCACGGTGGTTACTTTAAAGTCCAACGTCAATAGCTACCTTTCGACAGACCCTAACGATCTTACTGTCTATTACACCGGTGCTAATGGCGGCTGGTACGAGGCCAAGGCAACCTATAAGAAGATCAGTGCTAAGGAATACCACGTCACCCTCCCACAGATCGCTATTGGCGGTAACGCCCAGATTCAGTTCAAGGGTGTTCATCGTGGACCGGCTAATACGGTGTTTACGGCCTCTTTTACCGTGCCAGATCCGAAACAGTGTAAAGACGACACAACAGTCGAACGTAGACAACCAAAGCGTGAGCTGACTGCCGAGGAGTATACCGACGGTAGCCCAGTCTATGTCGTAACCAGTGAACCAAAGGATCTTCGCCGAGATACGTCTATCCTGAGCCGGCAAGTAAATCAAGGCCGAGACTTCCGGTCAGTGGGGGAAAAGTCGCCTTGGGTTTACAATGCGCTGGCATTCAATACAAATGATAATTGGCTCTATGCCGTGAGCCAGAAACGTGGCCTGAACGGTGATCCGTGCTACCCTGCCGGAAACCTTCTTCAGATCAATCCCGCCACGGGTGAGGTGCATAATCTTGGTCCGATTCTCGCGCCAGGAAGCAGTGGCACGCCATTTGAGAGCGAAGGCGACCGAGACTTCCTTAACGCAGGCGTGTATACCAGCGAGGGGTTCTTCGTGGGTAACGCTTCGACGTCTGGTACGCGCCATCTCTACAAGATTGATCCTGACAAGCTAACTGCTGACCGCACATTGGGCAACGCGACGTCCTACGCCGAAGACTGGGCCGTGCTCCCCCAAGCCCAGAAATACATGTGGGGTTTCCAGAGTAAGGCAAAAGCGGGCGATAGGCTTATTCTTGAGCGCATCGATACACAGACCGGCGCAATCAAGACTTGGGATCTCACAGGGATCAAAACCCTGGATGGCCGTACGATCTCTAATCCATCGGCCTCTTGGGGCAAGGCGTGGACCTATTCCAACGGTAACCTCGGCTTTGGCTCAGGCAGCAAAGATGCAAACCAGCTGGGCTTCGAGCTAAAGATCACCAACCCCGATTCCGATAAGCCGACATTTGAGCTGGTTAACATTATGGATAACCTGCCGGCTTCTTTCAACACGGACGCCGCCTCCGACCTAGTGCCGCCACCGCCAGAGCTGCAATCAAATATTGCGGTGAAGAAGCAACGCTCGGAGACCAAGGTGGTAAACGGCGAGGTGCGTACTTTCTGGACCATCTCCGTGGAAAACACCACGGATAACACCAGTTCGGGCGGCACATTCTGGGAGTACCTACCAACGGATACTCACTATGGTGTGAACGCTTCCGGTCCCACTGCGAAATTCGAGGGATTTGGAGCAGGATCTACCCAGGTCAACGGTCGTGGGCCAGGACCTGACCAGATTGCGCCGGGAACTGGTATTTATGCAGGCATGATTGTCCCGTCCGGAGCGGACGGTGAGTCTCGATACATGATGGGCTATGTTGGTACTCTTCCAGGGCGCGCGAAGGTAGAGTATGTCGTCTCTGCGCCGGTGCGAACAGACGAATACGGGAACCTTAAGACGGTGTGTAGTCCGAACAAGGTTGCTTTTCAGGCTACAGACGGGGAGTCGAGCCCGGCTGAAGATGACAACGTCGCTACAGAAGCCTGCTTCAGCAAGGTTGCCGTCGACAGCACACCGCAACCTGTTCCTGGTGCAGCGAATGAATACACTGCGAAGTACAACGTCGTAGTTGAGACCCCCGACGCGCCTGGGTTCGACACCAACGAAGTGATCTACGGCAAGCTCACGGACACCCCGAAGTTCGTTGGTGCTGCTACAGTTATTGGCGCCTCCGTCGTATTCAAGGACGAGTTCAACAAGACCAGCCAGCCGCGTGCGTACCAAGGTGCCGGCCCCTTTGAGCTCAACAAGAATGGCACTCCGAAGATCATTAAACCCAAGGGTGTTGACGGAAGCACTGGGCAGCACGTCTACGAGGTAACGGTGCGCTTCAAGCTGGATCGTTCGAAACTGGACAGCACCTCCGTCCCAGCCGGTTACCCGAGTCAACCTTCAGGAAACACCCGCTGCTACACCAAGGATGGCCTACATGAGCCAAAGTTTGGTCTCATGAACGAGGCAGAAATGGGCGGCTGGAAGGATACTGACTGTATCCCGCTGGAGACGGAAACGATGGACGTCCTGCTCGAAAAGGCGAGCTATAACCCGGACAACCCGGACGAGATCCAAACAGACGGGTTGCTTGGCGGCGCGCAGTTCACAGTCCACCGCGGTGACGCTGACGGAAACCTTAGGCTGAACGCAGATGGCAGCGTTAACACTGATGTTAACCCCGTGGTGAAGCAATCCACGACCACCACCACGGGCCGTGTGAAGCTCGAAGGCTTGGACGCCCCTGGCGTTTATTACCTCATCGAGACCAAGGCGCCGAACGGCTATAATCTGCTGCCCGCGCCGATCAAGTTCTCGACGGAGTGGGATCAGAATGGCAATGCAGTCATCAAGGTGCTCTCCGGAGGGACCGCGATCACCAGTAATAGGTGCGCTGAGTCTGACACCGCTGCCAACTGTGTGAAGAAGATCGGCGTCCTTCAGGTCGCTGACATCACCAAGGGTGCACTGCCCAAGACCGGTGGTGAGGGCGTAGGCCTGTGGGTGCTCGCGGGCGCCGCGATTGTCGCGGTCGGGTACCTTGCTTTGCGACGTCGCCCGGCGTAGAACCACCACTTGCGGCAACTTTTAGAAAAGGCCCGCTCTTCCAACCAGGGAAGGGCGGGCCTTATTGCATGCGCATTGTCGGTTAGGAGTCTTGCGGGTCGTCGTCAAGCGCGGCGTCCTTGGCGTTGCTGACATATTTGCGCCACCAGTAGATGAGCAGAAGCACGATGATGGCAGCGGCTGCCAGAATGGCCCACATCCACCACTGCCATTGAGCGCCCGAGTTGTTGAATGCGGCCTCGTCTTCCGGTTCCATCGGCACACGGTGGCCTGTGACGAGCAAGCGGTGGGTATTTACGCCGTAGGGAGTGCAGGTAATGAGCGTAACGAGGTCCTGGCCTGGCTCACGGTGGAGCGAGCTGGTGTCTGTTGGCTCGACGACCCGAATATCGTGTACGTCGTATTTGAGCTTCTCGCCGCCGGCGGCGATGTAGAAAGCATCGCCCTTCTTGACCTTGGTGAGGTTGTCCCACAGCGTGGCATTTTGTAGGCCAGTGTGGGCGGAAAGTGCTGCGTGCCGACCCGCGCCATCACCTACGCCGCCGACAGGTAGGTCCGTGCCATAGAGGTGGCCAGCGCCGCGGGAGAGTGCTTTTTCTGAGGTGCCGTGATAAATGGGCAGATCGGAATCGATGGAGGGGATAACAATGCGGCCCATGGCATCGGTCTCCGACAGCACAGACAGGTATTGGCGGTAGCGCTGGTACTCGGGAGAGCTCTCGTCATCGGTGGTGGTCCAAGCGTCTTCCACACTGATGTGGCCCAGCTGGGCGTTGTAGGCCTGTGCCTCCTCCCAGGCGGTGTGCAGTACTTCTGGCGGGGCTTGCTTCTCCAGCTTGGCGTATTCCTCTGCGGCACGCGATTGGTTAAAGTTATTCCACTGCGTGGCCACCACGGGGTAGAGCAAGACACCGAGGCCGACGAGGATCAGAATTAACGCAATGATGGCGTTGCGGTTGACGCCTTTCTTCTTGGGTGCGTCGCTGATTTCCGCTGGTTCGTGCTTGCCCATTGTGTCCTGCCTGTGTGGGGTCTGTTACCGCATGCCCTGGTATTGACGTGGGGGTAGTTTTGAATCTCGGACTAGGGACGATGTAGCTCTGAGAGAAAACGTGTCTGTCTAGTCGCCGATAACGAAGCACAGGGCTTCATACCGATTCAGAGTGGTCTCGTCGATGGCCAAGATTTGATCAACCGCGCGCTGTTCGCGGAGCTCATCGATTGTGCGGGGCGCAAGCTCTCGAAGTACATGCTCACGCTCAGCGCGAAGCTCCGCTGTGGTTTTGGGCGTGAAGATAGGGGCTGTCATGATCCATCCTGGAGGTATGAAATTAGTCCATGAAATGGGGAAATGTGGAGCCGACGACGGGAATCGAACCCGCGCTAGCAGCTTGGGAAGCTGCAGTTCTACCATTAAACTACGTCGGCACTGCTGCTAGAAGTTAGCAACTCAGACAGTCTAGCACCGCCCTCGCCGCGACAGGGAAAGGCACCGCGTAAGATGTAGGACGTGCTTCTTTCAGATCGTGACATCCGTGCCGCCCTAGACTCCGAGTCCCTCGTCATCGAGCCGTACGACCCGGAGATGGTCCAGCCGTCCTCCGTCGACGTGCGCCTAGACAAGTTCTTCCGCGTGTTCAATAACTCGCGCTACACGCACATCGATCCCAAAGAAGAAATGCCGGACCTCACGAGTCTCGTGGAGGTCGAGGACGGCCAGTCCTTCATCCTGCACCCGGGCGAGTTCGTGCTCGGCGCGACGTACGAAAAATTCACGCTGCCGGCGGACCTCGCGGGTCGCCTCGAGGGTAAGTCCTCGCTGGGCCGCTTGGGGCTGCTCACGCACTCCACGGCGGGCTTTATCGACCCGGGGTTCTCGGGCCATATCACGCTCGAGCTGTCGAACACCGCAAACCTGCCCATCGCCCTGTGGCCCGGTATGAAGGTGGGCCAGCTGGCCATCTTCAAGATGTCTTCGCCGGCCGAGAACCCGTACGGCACCGGCAAGCTTGGCTCGAAGTACCAGGGGCAGCGCGGTCCCACGCCGTCGAAGTCTTACCTCAACTTCCGTTAAGTCTTAAGCTGAACGTCGCCCTTTGTTTACCAGCCGCTCGTAGGATTGCCCTTTATGCGAATGACTGTGATCGGAACTGGATATTTGGGTGCCACGCACGCGGCGTGCATGGCGGAGCTGGGCCACGAGGTTCTGGGCGTCGACGTGGACGCGGCCAAGATTGAGGCGCTCCAAGCTGGGAAGGTTCCTTTCTTCGAGCCGGGGCTGCCGGAGGTCCTCGAGCGCAATATTGAGGCCGGTCGACTGTCGTTTACCACGGAGTACACAGAGGCCGCCGAGTTCGCGAAGGTTCACTTCTTGGGCGTGGGCACGCCCCAGCGTCATGGTTCGTACGCAGCGGATATGACCTACGTCAAGGCTGTCATCACGGACCTCGTGCCGAAGCTTACGGGCGAGAATCTCATCCTTGGCAAGTCCACCGTTCCCGTCGGCACCGCCGCGGAATTACAAGACATGGCCAACGAGCTCGCGCCCGCGGGCACCACGGTAGAGATTGCCTGGAACCCAGAGTTTCTGCGCGAGGGTTACGCGGTCAAGGACACCATTACTCCGGATCGCATCGTCCTCGGCGTCCAGGATGGCGGCCGTGCCGAAGAAGTCGCTCGCGAGATCTACGCCCAGCCGCTCGCTGGCGGCACGCCGTTCATCACCACGGACCTGCAGACCGCCGAGCTGGTCAAGGTCTCCGCCAACGCCTTCCTGGCCACCAAGATTTCCTTCATCAACGCCGTGTCTGAAATCTGCGAGATTGCAGGTGCGGACGTGACACAGCTTGCCGATGCCATCGGGTACGACGATCGCATTGGCCGCAAGTTCCTCGGGGCTGGGCTTGGCTTCGGTGGCGGTTGCCTGCCCAAGGATATTCGTGCGTTCATGGCACGTGCGGGTGAGCTCGGCGCGGACCAGGCTCTCACGTTCCTCCGCGAGGTCGACGCCATCAATATGCGCCGCCGCGACCGCGTGGTGGACCTAGCCAAGGCATCTTTCGCCGGCGCGCTGCTCGGCCACCGCGTGACGGTGCTGGGCTGCGCGTTTAAGCCAAATTCGGACGACGTGCGCGACTCGCCGGCGCTGTCCGTGGCCGGTTCGCTCTCGCTGGCAGGCGCGGCCGTGACGGTTTACGACCCGGAGGGCATGGCGAATGCGAAGAAGGTCTTCCCCACGCTCAACTACGCGCCTGATTGCGAGTCCGCGCTGCGCGACGCGGAGCTGGTCATCCTCGCCACGGAGTGGAAGGAATTCAAGGAGCTCGACCCGGCGGCTGCGGGCGAGCTGGTGAGCCGCCGCCACATTATCGACGGCCGCAACGTCCTCGACGTCGAGGCATGGCAGACTGCTGGCTGGACGCTCGACGCGCTCGGCCGCTCGCTTTAGGGCTCCCAGCTTTGGGTTTATGGCGCCTCGGCGTCGAAAATCTCGTGTGAGGCGCCATAAATCCAAAGCTAGCGCGGTGCGGATTCGGAAACGACCTGGAGAGCGCGACGTTCGGGGACCGTGAGTGCTGCGATGATCGTGGCGAGCGGCACGGCGATAGTGAGCGCCGCGGCGCCGATGCCGGAGCGCAGGAGCTCGGTGGACACGAGATCGGAGACGAGGATCTGGCCGGCGGGACGCTTCGCCGCAGTGATGAGGATGAGCAGGGGGAGTGCGGCGCCCGTATAGGTGAGCACGAGGGTGTAGACCATCGAGGCGATGTGGTCGCGGCCGACTTTCATCGCGGAGACGAAGAGGGAACCAGCGCGGGCTTCGGGCTCGGCGGCGGCGAGCTCCGTGACGGTCGACGCTTGGGCGATGGCCGCGTCGTTGAGGCTGCCCAGTGCGCCGATGATGAACCCGGCCATGAGCACGCCGATGACGGAGACGCCGGGCAGGTAGAGGACGAGCTTGAGGTTATCTTCGGAGCTCAGTCCTTGCAGGTGCGTCGTGTCGATCATCGCCCAAGCGAGGAGCGCGGTGACGCCTAGGGCGAGGAGTGAGCCGCCCATCGCGGCCGCGGCCTTCCAGTTCACGCCGTGGACCATGGGCACGGCGATGAGCACGATGATGGAGCAGGCAAGCAGCGTGACCACGATCGGATTGTGACCTTGGAGGAGCGCGGGGAGCAGGAAGAGGAAGACGACCGCGAGCGAATAGGCGAGCCCGAGGAGCGCGCGCAGGCCCTGCCACGCGCCGAAGCCCACGATGATGATCGCGACGATAGCCGCCCAGATCCACAGCTCGCCGCCGCGTTTATAGTCGGCGAAGGAATAGGTAAGCGAGCCGTCGGGATTGGTGGCCTCGGCAAGCAGGACTTCTTGGTCGACCTCAAGCGTTGGGTCGCCGGCCACGCCGTGGAAGACGAGCTGCGTCTGCTTGCCTTCGTTGGTGCCACTCGTGAGATCGAGCAGCGCGCGCGTACAGGACGTGTCCTCCTCGAACGCGGGGCGCAGCGGCGGCTCGTCAAACGCCGTGCCCGTGAGCGGCGAGGCGCACAGGTGATGGTCGACCGTCGTGACGCGCGCCGTAATCTGTGGCTGATTGAGCGCGTAGGTTCGAGTGAACTCGGGGCTGAATATCGGGGTGCCCGAAGGCCACTGCCACGCGAGCCCGATCGCGGTGAGGAGGAAAGCGAAAAGCAGCGCACCGGCCAGGCCGACGCGCCATGGGTTGCGGCCGGTGACCGGTGCGGAATGTCGAGACATGTTCACTATTGTGAACTATCTCCAGCAATAGCGGAAATCGTTACTGTTTGTAGCTCACGAGGAAGTTGCCGAGGCGCTCGATGGCATTCTCGATCTGCGAGGCCCACGGCAGCATGACGATGCGGAAATGATCCGGGTTCGGCCAGTTGAAGCCCGTACCTTGAACCATGAGAATCTTTTCCGCGCGCAGGATGTCGAGCATGAGTTTCGTGTCATCGTGAATGTCGTAGACGTTGGGATCCAAGCGCGGGAACGCGTAGAGCGCGCCCATCGGCTTCACACAGCTGACACCCGGAATCTTGTTGAGACCCTCGTACGTGACGTTGCGCTGCTCGAGCAGGCGGCCGCCCTGGCCGGTGAGCTCGTAGATGGACTGGCGCCCACCGAGCGCGACCTGGATGGCGTGCTGGCCCGGAACGTTGGCACACAGGCGAGTGCCTGCGAGAAGATCGAGGCCCTCGATAAAGCCGTGAGCGTACTTCTTCGGACCCGTGACGACCATCCAGCCAGCGCGGTAACCGGCGACGCGGTAGGCCTTGGACAGGCCGTTGTACGTGATGGTGAGCAGATCCGGGGCGAGCGAGGCGATCGAGATGTGTTTCGCACCGTCGTAGAGGATGCGGTCGTAGATCTCGTCGGCAAGGATGAGCAGGTCGTGCTCGCGCGCGATGTCGACGATGCCCTGGAGGATTTCGCGGGAGTACACCGCGCCCGTCGGGTTATTCGGATTGATGACGACGATGGCCTTGGTCTTCTCCGTCACCTTGGAGCGGATATCCTCGAGCGAGGGGTTCCAGTCGTCTTCTTCGTCGCAGAGGTAGTGCACCGGGGTGCCGCCCGCGAGCGAGGTCGCCGCCGTCCACAGTGGATAGTCCGGCATGGGGATGAGGACCTCGTCGCCATTGTTGAGCAGCGCCTGCGTCGTCATGGAAATGAGCTCGGAGACGCCGTTGCCCACGTAGACATCATTGATGTCGAAGGGCGGGAAATTCTCCAGCTCATAGCGCGTCACAATCGCACGGCGCGCCGGGATAATGCCCTTGGACGTGGAATAACCCTGGGACGTGGGCAGCGCCGCAATCATGTCTCGCATGATGACGTCCGGCGCGTCGAAGCCAAAGATGGCTGGGTTACCGGTGTTGAGCTTCAGAATGGAATGGCCGTCGAGCTCCATGCGCTCGGCCTCGGCGGTCACCGGGCCGCGGATGTCGTATGCGACGCCCTTGAGCTTGTCTGCCTGATCGAAAATGCGAGTCATGCCGCCTAAGTCTATACCCCGACTAGGCTACTTTTCGTTCCACTGATTGAATTTCTTCTTTGCGAAATTCATGGCCTCGCCCGTGAGCTCGCTTGCCTGCTGGCGGCGCTGCGCCCACATCTGGGATTCGATGGCTTTCTGCTCTGCGCGCTGTGCCGCCGTGGCCTGCTGGATTTCCCGCATGCGTTGGCGCTCCATTTGCCGGGCGCTGGGCGTGCTCCAGTTTTCCGGACCCACTTTCGCGACGTAGAGGAGGATCCACAGCACCGGTACCAGTGCTAAGAGGGTGACCACCCCAACGGCCGCCCCCGCACCCGTGCCCGCAACGCCGACGGAGATGGCGGCCACGTTGAGGCCGATCGTGCCGATGAGCGCCGTGGCCAGACGCGGCTTGCGCGCCGCAGCTCGTGCACGCTCCAGATCGCCCTGCGAGTAGACCTTGAGCTCCTGCGTGCCACGCGCCGGGATATCGGCAAAGAGCGGCACGAGATCGCGGCGCGTGGCCGCGCGCATGATGTCATCCGAGCGCTGTTCGAACTCGTCCATGGTGATGCGTCCCTCGCCCACGGCGCGGGCGAGTTGATTCATGGCGTCGGTGCGCTCGGCATCAGAAAGCCGCAGCGAATTATCAAACGGGGAGGCTCCAAAGCTAGTCACGCTGTCTATATTAGGTGTTTGAATCCTTACGGAGCTCGTCCTTGACTGCTTGTTCTCTCTCAGCGTGCTCCGCTTCTTCCCTGGACTCGGCCGTGGAGTCCTCGTCTTCTTTTTGCTTCTCCTCCGCGTTCGGGTCATTGCTGCGCACCAGAGAACTCAGCAGCGGGAAGATCACGACGGTGAGCGCGCCGCCGGCGATGAAGATGGACGCGTGTTCGTCATCCATGATGCCGGAGGCCACCGCCACCGTGGTCACGGCGACGATGATCGGCAGACCCGTCGCGGCATAAAGTGCGACTTGCAGGCGCTCACGCGTGGTTTCGATTTCGGAGCCAGTGTGGTGAACATTCTCGCGCAGGAAGACTGGCAGGCCGCGCGTGAACAGGATGAGCAGCGGGATGCCGATGACCTGGAGCGGTTTGTCTGCGATGACCTTCCAGTCGATGGACATGCCGGAGACCACGAAGAAGACCGGGATGAGCATGGAGTAGCACAGCACGTTGAGACGGTTTTCCAGACCCTTGTGGAACTCGTCCGGCACCACGCGGTTCAGGATAATGCCAGCCGCGAACGCGCCCAGAACGATGTCGAGCTCAAAGACCGCCGTGACCGCCATGAGGATGGCCAGGATAAGCACGATAAGGCGCAGGATGGTTTGGTTCGTCGCGCCCGCACCGGCGATAAACGCCCGCTTCACCCAGGGCGCGAGCTTTCCGATGGCCTGGGGCGCGACCGCCACAAAGACCGCAATGCCCAAGAAGGCCAGGAGGATGAGCGCCGTGAGCCACGTGGCGCGGGTACCCAGCAATAGCGCCATCGCGGTAATCGGTGCGAGCTCACCAACGGCGCCGTGGATCATCACGGAGTCGCCCACGCGCGTGCCGATGAGCTTGTCCTGCTTGAGCATCGGCGTAATCGTGCCCAGCGCCGTCGAGGTCACGGCGATGCCCATGACGATGGCGAGTGGAATCGTATCCACCAGGAAGTACGCGCCCGCGATACACGCGATAATACACATCAGCCACGTCGTAAACGCGGTCTTCGCTTGCTTGGATTTCAGCGTGCCGAGGTCAATCTCGAAGCCGGCGAGGAGGAACAGCGCGCCCACGCCAATTTCCTTGAGCATGCCGATGCCCGGATCCTCGTGCGCCAGATCCAGGATCGACGGGCCGATGATCATGCCGAAAATGATGAGCAGTGCCACCGACGGCAGCCGGTTGCGCAGCATGGCGGCCACAATCGGGGCAAGCAAGGCTACCGCCATGATCCACGCGAAGGAGACCAGGGACGGCGTGTAGTCGGTAGAGCCAGCCGCGAGGACAACAACATCTGCGGCGAGAGTGTGAGTCATGCGATTAGAGTACTTTCCTCCCGCGCCGTGTGCCTACTCTCGGCGCTGCTCCGTGGCCCAACCGTTATCGATTCCCCACACCCCGCCACGAGTGTGCCATCTCACCTGCTGCCAGAGAATTATCAGGAACTGCCAGAAAGCGCGCAGGCGCTCGTACGGCCTGTGCAAGGTGCGCGCCCCATAATGAGTTCATGCGTTTGAGAGGCGCATACCTGAGAGAGATAGAGAGATAGCCCCGGGTCCCGGGGGTGGCGACGTGAGACACCGCCAATGGGACACCTCCTAAGAGAGATAGAGTTGCCTCGAGCCCCGGCCTTTCGGTCGGGGCTCGAGGCGTTCTCTTTGCCCGCGTGCGCCTAGGACGCACCGCCGAGCACTGCATTATCGGGTGCGTTAGTGACAAATTTCCCGCGATGTTCGCGCCAATCTCGTCCGCGAGAACGTGCGCATGCGAGGCGCCCATGCCCGGGGCCGCACCAGTGATGAAAACTACTTTGCCGTGAACTCGATTACTCATGCCGCCCACGGGACGCGTGGACGCTGCAGCGTTCCTGTCGAAAATCTCGTTTCAGCTCGAGGCGCGGAGCGCTTTTGGGCAGCAACAAAAAAGTTCCTTGTGAAAATCGCTCAAATTTTTCGATCTGAGAAGCGATTTTCGCAAGGAACTGAACTAGCTGGACTTAGCGCATGTTGAGGAACCAGTACGCGCCGCCGCCCAGAGCGGCCAGGACAGCGACAATCGCAGCAATGATGCCGCCGATGAGCCCGCCGTCCTTGCTCGAACCCTTATCCGTAGCAGCACCCGGCGTCGCCATAGTCTTCGTGACCGTGACCGGTGCTGCGACCTTCGTGACAGTCGCGGTTTCAGTGACCGTCGTCGGAGTGGCCACAGTCGTCGGGACAGCGACGGTCTTCGTGGTGGTTGCGGTTGTAGTCTCGGTGGCTGTAGCAGGCTCGCGGTTGATGACCGTGGTGGTGACCGGTGCGGGTTTCACGGTGACGGTCGTCGTAGCGGTAACAGTCGGAAGCTCCGGCGTCGGGTCTGCGGGGATCGGCTCGCCGTCCTTGACAAGAGTGGGAATGGGAGCGAAAGTCCTAATTCCCGAAACGGTGTCTCGAGTTCCGTCGGTGTAGATGATTGTTGCGGTGAAAGGCACGCTGAATTCAGCAGGGTAAATGGGCTCTGGGTTGATTGAGGCTTTTGCAAAACTTGGAAGGAAGCTATTTCCTGCGAGGTTGATTGGGTACGGACTTTCTCCGAATTCAACATTTACACGTGAAATGTAGTCGTTGCTTGGGAGACCATCCAGAAGGATGACTCCCGATTCTGCGGAGCCAACCTCAGCCGGGAAGGGGTTGAAAGGTTGCGGGTCGTAGGCTTCGGCGAAAGTGAGGGGCGCAGCGGTTGCGGCCTGGGGGACGACCACGAGCGCGCCGGAGAGCGCGAGGGCCGAGAGAAGAGTTCCAATCTTGCGCACGGGCAAAGACTCCTTGAGTTAAGAGTGGCGGACGTGGGAGCAATGAAAGAGGAACAAATTTTCGGGATGGCGCATTCGGGGGTTGAAACATTAAAAACCCCTGATTTACTGCTAAGAAGCAGGAGATCAGGGGCGGCAGCACGAGTCTCGGGGAGGAGGTTAGTCCTCCGCGAACTGGGCCTGGTTGAGACGCCAGTACGCGCCGTGGGCCTCCAGCAGTGAAGCGTGGGTGCCTTGCTCCACGATGTCGCCGTCTTCCATGACGAGGATGAGGTCCGCGTCACGGATGGTGGACAGGCGGTGGGCGATGACGAAGGACGTGCGGTCGGCGCGCAGGGCGTTCATGGCGTCCTGGACGAGGACCTCGGTGCGGGTGTCGACGGAGGAGGTGGCTTCGTCGAGGATGAGCAGCGCCGGTTGGGCGAGGAAAGCGCGCGCGATGGTGATGAGCTGGCGCTCGCCAGCGGAGACGGATCCGCCGTCCTGGTCGATGACCGTGTCGTAGCCGTCGGGGAGGGAGTGCACGAAGCGGTCGACGTACGTGGCCTTCGCGGCGGCGATGACCTCCTCGTCCGTGGCGTCGAGGCGGCCGTAGCGGATGTTATCCATGATGGTGCCCTTAAAGAGCACGGCATCCTGGAGCACCATGCCCACCTGGGAGCGCAGCTCAGCGCGCGAGAGCGAAGCCGTGGAGACACCGTCGAGGCGAATTTCACCCGAGTCGATCTCGTAGAAACGCATGAGCAGGTTGACCAGCGTGGTCTTACCGGCACCGGTGGGGCCGACGATGGCGGCGGTCTGGCCGGGCTCGACGCGCAGGGACAAATCCTTAATCAAGGGTTTGTCCGGATCGTAGGAGAAGGCCACATGATCGAACTCAACGAGGCCGCGGGCGCGGCCGGGGTGGGAGGAGGGGGCATCGGGAAGCTGTTCCTCGGCGTCGAGGAACTCGAAGACGCGCTCGGCGGAGGCGACGCCGGACTGGACCTGCTGGGCCATGCCGCCCAGCTGGCCGAGCGGCTGGTTGAACTCGCGGGAGTACTGGATAAACGCCTGGGCATCGCCCAATGTCATCTGGCCGTGGGCCACGCGCAGGCCGCCGAGGACGGCGATGGCGACGTAGGACAGGTACGAGATGAACTGCATGATCGGCATCATGATGCCGGAGAGGAACTGGGCGAGGGACGCGGAGCGGAAGAGCTCCTCGTTGCGCTCGTCGAACTCGGCGGTCATGGCCTTGGTGCGACCGAAGACCTGGGCAAGCTCGTGGCCGGAGAAGGCCTCCTCGACCTGGCCATTGAGCAGGCCCGTGGACTTCCATTGCGTCTTGAATTGCTTCTGGGAGCGGGTGCCGATGACGCCGATGACGATGCCGGTGAGCGGCAGCGAGAGCAGCGCGATGAGTGCGAGGCGCCAGGAGACGTTGAACATCATGACGGTAATGCCCACCACGAGCAGGACGTTGTAGAACATCTGGCTGATCGCCTGTTGGAGGGCCTGCTGCACGTTATCCACGTCGTTGGTAGTGCGCGAGAGGAGGTCGCCGCGCTGGTTGGTGTCGAAGTAGTTCAGCGGCAGGCGGTTGACCTTGGCCTCGACCTGCTGGCGCAGATCGTAGACGACGCCCATGACCAGCTTGTTGAGCCATAAGCCCTGCCAGAGCTGGAAGAGCGAGGACACCACGTACATGAGGATGACGAGGATGATGATCTGGCCCAAGCGCGTGAAGTCGATTCCGCTGCCAGGGTGGAGCTCCATGCCCGACGCCATGTCCGCGAACTGGTCCTGGCCAGCAGCGCGCAGGCCCGCGACGGCTTCTTCCTTGGTGGTGCCGGCGGGCAGCATGCGCGAGACGACGCCGGAGAAAATGACGTCCGTGGCCTTACCCATGATCTTCGGGGCGACGACGGCGAGGACAACGCAGACCACGTTGAAGAGGCCGATGACCGCGAGCGCCGCCTTGTGCCCGCCGAGCAGGCCAATGAGGCGCTTGGCCGAGGGCCAGAAGTTCTTCGCGGTGCGCGGGGCGGAGCCGGACCAATCGTCGCCAGCGGTGGCGGCTTCGAGCTCGTGGAGCTCCTGCTCGGAGAGTTCTTGAGTCTTTTTAGCCATGGTTTATGCCTCCACCGTCGCTTGGGATTCGACGATCTCGCGGTACGTCGGGGATGTCTCGAGCAGCTGCGCATGGGTGCCCTTGGCCACCACGCGGCCGGCCTCCATGACAAGAATCTGGTCCGCGTTCTCGATGGAGCTCACGCGCTGCGCGACGATGATGGTCGTGGCGTCGGCGGTATAGGAGCGCATGGCCTCGCGGACTTTCGCGTCCGTGATGACGTCGAGCGCGGAGAAAGAGTCATCGAAGAGATAGACCTTCGGTTTTGCGACGAGCATGCGCGCGATGGACAGGCGCTGGCGCTGGCCACCGGAGACGTTCGTGCCGCCCTGCGCGATGGGCATGTCGAGGTCCGTCACGAAGTTCGCCTGCGCGACTTTAAGGGCGTCCCACAGCTCCTCGTCCGTCGCGTCGGGTGCGCCGGTGCGTAGGTTGGAGGCCACGGTGCCGCTAAACAGGTAGGGTTTTTGCGGGACGAGGGCCACGCGCTTGACGATGCCCTCTCGCGCCAGGTCGCTCGTTGCCACACCGTCGATCCGGACCTGGCCCTGCGTGGGCAGGTAGAGACGCGGAATGAGGGAGAGCAGCGTGGTCTTGCCTGAGCCGGTCGCGCCGATAATGGCGGTGGTCTGGCCGGGGTGGGCGGTAAAGGAGACGTTCTCGAGGACGGGGGCATCGGCGCCGGCGTAGGAGAATGTCACGTTATCGAATTCGACCTCGCCGGTCTCGTGTGCGGGCTCGATGGGGTGCTCGGGCTCGACGATGGACGGGGCGCGGTTGAGGACCTCGGTGATGCGCTTGGCGCAGATGATGGCGCGGGGGAGCATCATGGCCATAAACGTGCCCATCATGACGGCGGCGAGGATCTGCATGAGGTACTGGAGGAAAGCCGTGAGCGAGCCGACCGCGACGAGTCCGTCGTCGACGCGGTGGCCGCCGAACCAGAGCACGGCGCCGGTCGCGACGTTGAGGATCACCGTGATGATGGGGAACATCGTGACGAACAGGTTGCCGATCTTGAGCGAAAGCTGCGTGATGTCCTCGTTGGCCTCGGTAAAGCGCTCGGTCTCGTGGGCCTCGCGGACGAAGGCGCGGACGACGCGGATGCCGGTGATCTGCTCGCGCAGCGTGCCGTTGATGGCGTCAAGCTTGTCCTGCATGACGCGGAAGAGCGGCATGAGCTTGGCGATGAGCGCGGAAATGACGCCGAGGAGCACTGCGACGGAGACCCACACGAGCCAGGAGAGGCCAGCGTCTTCACGCATGGCCATGATGATGCCGCCAATGGCCATAATCGGCGCGGCCACCATGAAGTTCAGGGTCATCATGAACGTCATCTGGACTTGCTGGACGTCGTTCGTGCCGCGCGTGATGAGCGTCGGCGTGCCAAAGTGACCCATGTCCTCGGCGGAGTAGCGCGCGACGCGGCGGAAGACCATCGCGCGGATATCGCGGCCGAGGCCCATGGCGGAACGCGCGCCGAACCACACGGCGATGACGGCGGCGATGACCTGGACGAACGCGACGGCGAGCATGACGCGGCCCGTGGTCCAGATATAGGGGACGTCGCCCTGGGCGACGCCTTGGTCGATGATGTCCGCGTTGAGCGACGGCAGGTAGAGCGTCGCTGCGGTTGAGATGGCCTGCAGCGCGAGTACCGCCAGGATTTGCCAGGTGTACGGCTTCGCGTAGCGACCGATGAGTTTGATCAGTTCCACAAGGAACCAACTTTAGCAATCTTCGGTGTTAAAGCTTTAACTGCGAACTGGGGGTTCGCTTGCAGCGTCGCTTATGTGCGCGAACTACGCCATGGCGAGCTCGGTGGCGCGCACGCCGGCATGGCGAGCGCTGGACTGGATGGCTTCCCAGTCCGTGGGCTCTGCGCCGTCGAGGGGGACGCACAGTCCCTCCCACGTGGTGACGGGAATGCCGCGGGCCTTGAGCTCTAGGATGATGAGCTCGCGCTGGCCGGTCGCCGCGAGGCGATGGAGCTCGGCGTGGGTGATATCCCCCTCTCCTGGGCGGGCGCCGACTTTCACGTTGCCGATGAGCCGCAGGCGCGGGGTGGCTGCGGGGCCGCAGGGATTGAGGGCATCGGAAGCATAGCGCTGGAGTAGACCGAGCGGTGCAGGAGAGGAAGAGATGAGGTCGACACACATGCCCGCAGCGATGAGGTGTTCTGCTGTGGACAGCGAGGATGGGCCCTCGCCGACGATGATGACGCGCTGGTGGTCGTGCATGCGTGTCGTCCTTTCTGTATCCCTAGACTGGCTTGTCTATAAATATAGACCGAGCCGTACACCTTGCGCAATTAACATTCATGACATCAGGCAAGCTCACGTCCCGTAATGTCCGGTTCGGGCTGCAGCAGACTGCGTGGTTCTTTAGAGTGTTCGGCATGACAGAACCGATTAATCTCCTGGACGCGGGAAAGACGTTCCGCGACCCGGCCATGAGCCCCGAGGGCACGCGCGATACCGCGCCGCTCGACCCCGAGGTGGCCGCCACTAACCGTGCGCTCGTCGAGGACTGGGCCGACAAGCTCCATGACGCGACGGCAGAAGAGATCATCGAGTGGGCCGCCGAGCACGCGCCGGGCCGCCTCGCCGTGACGATGTCCATGGAGAACACTGTTCTGGCCGAGCTCGCGCACCGCGCGCACCTCGACGCGGACCTTCTCTTTATTGATACGGGGTTCCACTTCCCGGAGACTCTCGAGACCGCCGACCGCGTCGCGGAACGCTACCCGGACCTCCCGCTCGTGCGCGTCCTCCCGCTGTTGAGCCCCGAGGAGCAGGACGAGGTCTACGGCCCCCGCCTCTATGCCCGCGACGTCGCCGCGTATAACCGCATGCGTAAGGTCGAGCCGCTCAACATGGCGATGGACCCCTACGTCGGTTGGGTCACCGGCCTGCGCCGCGCCGACTCTGAGCACCGCGCCACCGCGCCGGCGCTGAGCCTCGACCAACACGGCCGCCTGAAGATCTCGCCGATTATTACGTGGGACCTCGAGGATACGGACGCGTACATCAAGGACCACGACCTCATCATCCATCCGCTTACGCTGCAGGGTTACCGGTCCATTGGCTGCGCCCCGCTGACCTTCCCCGTCGCAGAAGGCGAGGACGCGCGCTCGGGCCGCGTTTTTGCGGATGGCAAGACCGAGTGCGGATTGCACGAGTAAGGAGCTGACCCCCATGACTACGACTATTTCTAAAGCGCCGGCAGGCGCGCTGTCGCCGCACCTCAAGGACCTGGAGAACGAATCCCTCCACATCCTGCGTGAGGTCGCCGGCCAGTTCGACAAGGTGGGCCTGCTGTTTTCCGGCGGCAAGGACTCCGTGGTCGTCTTCGAGCTTGCCCGCCGCGCCTTCGCTCCGGCCACCGTGCCCTTCGAGCTCCTCCACGTCGACACCGGCCACAACTTCCCGGAGGTCATCGAGTTCCGTGACCGCCTCGTCGCCGAAACTGGTGCCCGCCTCCACGTCGCAAAGGTCCAGGACTGGATCGACCGCGGTGACCTGCAGGAGCGCCCCGATGGCACGCGTAACCCGCTCCAGTCCGTACCGCTTGTCGAAACCATCGCCGAGCGCCAGTACGACGCCGTCCTGGGCGGCGCCCGCCGCGACGAGGAGCGCGCCCGCGCCAAGGAGCGTATCTTCTCCATCCGCGACTCCTTCGGCGGCTGGGATCCGCGCCGCCAGCGCCCCGAGCTCTGGGACCTCTACAACGGCGGCAAGATGGCCGGTGAGAACGTCCGCGTCTTCCCCATCTCCAACTGGACGGAGTCCGATATCTGGGAGTACATCGGCGCCCGCAACCTGCAGCTGCCGTCCATTTACTACTCCCACCAGCGCGAGCTGTTTAACCGGGGCGGCATGTGGCTGTGCCCCGGTGAGTGGGGCGGCCCCAAGGAGGGTGAGGAGCTCGTGACCAAGACCGTGCGCTACCGCACCGTGGGCGACATGTCCTGCACCGGTGCCGTCGAGTCCACCGCGTCCACCCCGGACGAGATCCTCGCTGAGATTTCCATCTCCACCCTGTCCGAGCGCGGCGCCACCCGCGCCGATGACAAACTCTCCGAGTCCGCCATGGAGGACCGCAAGAAGGAAGGCTACTTCTGATGACTACCGCTATTGATACCGCAACGCCGCAGGTAGCCGCCCTCAAAGAGCGTGAGACCCTGCGCCTGTGCACTGCCGGTTCCGTGGACGACGGCAAGTCCACCTTCGTGGGCCGCCTGCTCTACGACACGGAGTCCGTACTCGCCGACCAGGTCGAATCCATGGAACGCTCCTCTGCGGACCGCGGCTTCGACGGCATGGATCTTTCCCTCCTCGTCGATGGCTTGCGCGCCGAGCGTGAGCAGGGCATTACCATCGATGTCGCCTATCGCTACTTCGCAACGGATAAGCGCACGTTCATCCTCGCGGACACCCCGGGCCACGTGCAGTACACCCGCAACACCGTGACCGGCATGTCTACCTCCCAGGTCGTCGTCCTGCTTATCGATGCCCGCTATGGCGTCGTCGAGCAGACCCGCCGCCACCTCAACGTCGCCGCACTCCTGGGCGTGCGCCACGTCATCCTCGCAGTGAACAAGATCGACTTGGTCGACTATGACGAGGCGACCTTCCGCGCCATCGAGGAGGACTTCCACTCCATCGCCAATCGCCTGGGCATCACCGACTCCACTGTCGTGCCCATCTCCGCGCTCAAGGGCGATAGCGTTGTCGAGCCGTCCACCAACATGCACTGGTACACCGGCCCCACGGTGCTGGAGGTCCTTGAGTCCATCCCCGTCACCGGTGGCCGCGCGGAAGAGCTCGCCTTCCGTTTCCCCATCCAGTACGTCATCCGCGAGCACGCCTCGGACTACCGCGGCTACGCGGGCCGTGTGAAGGCCGGCTCCATCGCCGTGGGCGATGAGGTCACCGCCCCGCACGGCCGCACCACGACCGTGACCAACATCGACACCACCGATGGGCCTGCCGATGCCGCCCGCGCCGGCGACTCCATCGTCCTCCGGCTTGCCGATGAGATCGACCTCGCCCGCGGCGATCTCCTCGCCGCCGGCCCCCGCCCCGAGCCCGTCCGCGAGTTTGTCGCCACCGCCGTCGTCCTCACCGAGAAAGACCTCACCCCGGGCCAGATGCTCAAGCTGCGCTACGGCGCGGCCCAGGTCAAGGCCCGTATCACGAGCGTCGACCGCATCCTCGACCTCGATGGCGTCGCCGACACTGACAACCCGGAGAAGGCCACCCTCAACGACATCGCGCACATCACGCTGCAGACCGCCCAGGAACTGCCCGTGGAGGACTACGCCGCTCGTGGCGCCGTGGGCAACTTCCTGCTTATCGACCAGTCCAGCGGCAACACCCTGGCCGCTGGCTTCGTGGGGCAGCGCCTGCGCTAGATAGCGCCTTGTGCATTAGCCCTGAATTCGGCCGGGCATCGCAGAAATCCTGTGGTGTCCGGCCGAATTTCTGTGGTTTTCGGGGTGACATTTTTTGTAACCTCTGGGCGGCTACGAGGGCGTTCGCATGCTCGTTCTAGGCTCAAGTCCACGGCGCCCGAGTTCATGTCAGGGGTGCTTCATAAGGTGGACACCATAGCGCGCAATCCCGAGCGCTATGACCGATGTCGACCCTCGTACAAGAAAAGGAACCAACCTCATGTCCGCCCCCTATTCCCACAAACCCGGCACGCTGACCCCTAATCCGGCTGCCATCGCTGCCTCCGCGCGCCCGGTTGCTGCATCGCTCGTCGTCTATGGTGCCCTCGTTACCGTGGACTCGGTCCGCTACGCGGTCGTGTCGACCGGTTGCAATGGCCGCGCCAAGGACCTCTTCGTCCGCGTCCTGACGCCGGCCAAGGAGCGCGGCTTCGGCGACTACCCCGAGGACTGCCGCATGCAGGTCGCTCGTGCCGAGGCCATGGACCTCGCCGGCGTCATGGCCGAGGCCTTCCACCGCCTGTGGTCGCAGCATGCCGCTCTTGCAGAGGACGGCACCACGGCCGTGTACGTCTCCTCGCCGGAGGTCTGCCAGGTGCTCACCGCCTACCCGGAGGAATACCCTGGCATGGTCGTGCGCACCGTTGTCTCCGGCGCTGCGATGCAGTCCACGTGGCAGGCCTGCCGCACCTGGCACTCCGCTGCCGTGACCTCTCTGCAGGACGAGTACGAAGCCAAGCGTGCCCGCGAAGAGGAAGCCAAGGCTGCTGCCGAATACGCGGCTCTTGCTCACGTTGTCGTTGGCACGGACGCCTCCCGCAATACTTACGGCACCACCGCTGGCTGGGCGGCGGCTGCGACAACGGGCGATATTTTTACGGGTTGCTTGCGTACTCGCTCGATAGCGCATGCGGAGGCAACGGCAATCGCGTCTGCGGTCAAGAGGTGCGGCCGTCGCGGATTCCGCACTATTGATGTGCTCACCGACAGTATGGCGTGTTATCGCCTGTTCAACCATCCAGAGCAGTGCTTGCAGATGCTGCAACAGTCCGCCATGCGAGAGTGCGCCGAGGTCGTCCAGCAGTGGCGAGATGCCGGAGTGGTGGTCAATATCCACTGGGTGCGCGGGCACAATGGTCACGTGCTCAACGAGTTCGCGGATCGCGCTGCGGTACATGTTCGTCGTAAGTATGAGTGGGGTCTCCACGGCGACTGTGGGCGCTCTATTTATAGCCGGATCCGTACGGATTTTGACGAGGCCTTGGCGAAGGTCGATATCGACGACCTCGTGGTGATGGACCCCAGCGCCGATTTCCACGCCGCCTTGGCCCACGCCTAGCCATCCCGGCTACACCGGACTTCAAGAACACAACAAGCCGACGCATCCACTGCGTCGGCTTCTGTGCGTGCCAACTCGTTAGATGAGGCCGAACTGCGAGGCGAGGCCGCCGAGTACGCCCAGCAGGCTGATGACGCCAGTGATGATGCCGATGATCGAGCCAGCATCCAGCGACGAGCCCGTCTCCGTGCTTCCAGAATCGGGGTTAGTCGGAGACGGTTGTGGGGTAATAGTTCCCGGATTCGTCGGCGTCGTGCCAGGGTTCGAGGGACGGACCGGAGTGTTCGCCGTGGAGGTGAAGATGGAGGGGTCAAGCGACAGCGGATTGATAAAGATACCGCTCTCGATGCCCGCCATCTCGCCGCCGGTGGTGATGAGTCCGGAGGTCACGCCTTGGATTTCACCCTGGGCGTTGAAGAGCGGGCCGCCGGAGTCACCCTGGATTATGCGCGCGCCGTTGGCGATATTGCCAACGGCCAGGTGTGCGTCGTACAAGGTGCTGGCGCTTGTGGACTGTTCGTTGAAGAGGACGGTGGCTGTCGCCTTGCGAGTGACACCATCGGTAGGGCCGCCCTTGCCATACACGGTCAAGGTCTGACCGTTCTGTGTCGGTGCGGTGGTCGTTTGTGCAATGGAGCCGGTCCACGCGCGGCCGAGCGTCAGGATGGCAACGTCGCTGTCGTTACCTTTCCTGTAGCTGGTGACGGGGAGGACGGAGCCATCCGGCGCGGTCACGGACCGGGGCGTCGTGGTTTCTACGCAGTGGCGTGCGGTAAGGATTTCCGTGGCGGAAATGGCAGCGCCGGTGCACACGCCGGTGTACCCCGTGCCGTCGGAGGTGATGCGTGCGACGGTGTTGGAGAGGGCATCGGAAGCAATCGGCGCATTCTGAATGGCCGACGCCGGCGCCGCCATGAGGGAGGTGGCGGCAGCCAGGGCGACGGCAGTAGAGGCGAGGCGAGAGGCAAGAGACATGAGAAACCTCTAGTGATGAGTGATAAAGAGGGGCGAAAGGATAGAATTTCCTTTCTCGTTTTAATAATCGTCGACGAATTTCAAAGCGTTTCATCAGGTGACTTAAATCATGGAAATGCCCTGCAAGGCGGGCTTTGCGTGGGGTGGCCGGTGAATTTGAACGGGGAAAGACGTAGAATTATCGGCATGCGTCCTCATCCTTTGTCGAGCCTTGAGCTTAAAAATTTTGGTCCGTTCTCCGCCGCGCGCGTGGACTTCGCGCCAGGGCTCAACCTCCTCCTAGGCGGCAACGCCACCGGTAAGACGTATGTGCTCAAGGCGGCGTATGCGCTCACCAAGTCGCTGCGCGACGGCGCCTCGCAGCCGGCGGAGCGCCTGCCCACGGTGCTCACGGACAAGTTGGTGGGCACGTATCAGCCGGGTAGTCTGGGGCGCCTCGTGCACCGCGCGCCGTACCCCACCGAGGCGGGCATGACTGCGATGTACGCCGAGCTTGCCGATGCCCTCTCGCTCAGCTTTGCTTCCCGCGGCACCGCCGCGGTCGACGTGGCGAGCGCTCCCGCAGCTCAGGAAATTGGCGGGTCCCATTATTTTGGCGCACCAGAAGCTTTGACGCAGACTGGCGGGGACGACACATGGTCCGATCTGCAGCAGATGCTCGCGCGCCCTGTGCGCGAAGGTGGCCCGGCCGGTCCGGAGCAGCAGCTGGTGCCCGCTTTTGATGTCGTCCTGCACGGCGGCTCTATTGTGGACAAGGACGGCGGCTTCTATCTGGAGCAGCTCGGCGTGGGCGTTATCGAGCCGGGCCTCATGTCGGATAGCCAACGCACATTCGGCATGCTGCAGCGCGTGCTGGCCAACGGGACACTCAAGCCGGGCGGCTACATCTTCTGGGACAACCCGGACGCGGGGCTCGACGCCGCGGCGCAGAACGCGCTCGCCCAGATTCTCACCGTCCTTGTCCACTCGGATATCCAGGTCTTCATCGCCACCCACAACACGGACTTCGCACGCACACTCGCTGACCTGGCCCGTGAGGTGGAGGCCGAGCCGCGCTTTGTCACTTTCACTCGCGATGGCTCGCGTGCGGCGGCGCTGGCGAATATCAGCGTGGAGTCTGCGACGCAGCTGCTCTGAATCGGGGGCAGAGAACTAACCGAGCAGCGCCAGCGGGACAACCGCAATGCCGTCTTTGCGGCGGTACGCTGCCGGGCCAGTCGTGACAACGACGGCATCGACGAGGCGATCCCCAAGCTTCTCCTTGAGCCAGTGAAGATGCCGAACGTCGCGATCGGTTGGGGTGGGCTTTGTCTTCACTTCGAAAGCGATGACCTTGCCGTCGTAGCGCTCGAGGATGAGGTCGACTTCCTGCTTTCCGCCTTGAGTTCGGAGGTGGAACGTGGACGCCTCTGCTGCCTGCCCAGCGACTCGGACAGTGAGCGTGACGAGTGACTCAAAGAGCTGCCCAAAGGCTTCAAATCCACCGGGCGCTTGTGGCAGGAGCATGTCTGGGGTGAGCCTGAGCAACGCTGCCGCAATTCCCGGATCGAAGACGTGGTGTTTGGGAGCACCGGTGAGCCGGGTAAACGGGGAGTAGTTGGGTGACCACGCCGGACAGGCTCGATGAGCTGGAGCTGCGTCAAAATGGTGCGGTAGTTGAGCGACGTTCCCTTGGCCAGTTTGTCCGATTCCCCTGGCGTCGCAGCATTGAGGATTTTTGTGTAGTTCGTTGTCGTTGCTGTCGCGGCTGCGCATGCCGCCCACCACGCGCGGAGCATGTCCGGCCGTTGGACACGCATACCTTGATCCACGACATCATGCGTGACTGCGTAGTCGATATAGCGGGAAATCGTCGCGCGGCGTTGGCGGGCTGGCAAATCCTTGACGCCGGGCAACCCCGTGGCGCAGAGCGCTTCCGCGAAGTCCTCGATTGTCCAGTCGCTCGTTCCTTCGATGGTGGCTTTCCCGCGAAGAGATCGTCAATAAGCACCGTTGGCGTCGTTTCTTCGTATTCCGCGAGACATAGCGGGCGCATGGTGAGGGCCAGGATGCGTCCAGCACCGGAGTGGGTATCGGTACCAGGTATGGGGCTTGCGCTGCCGGTGAACAGATAGCGGTTGGAGACTCCCTCGTCCACGTTGTGACGAACAGCGTTCCAGAGTTCGGGGAGCCTTTGCCATTCGTCGAGGCAGATCACGGGGTTTTCGCGCAGCTTTGTATCCATAGCAGCGCTCATAAGCTCAAAGTCGGTAGAGCGATCGAGTGAATACATGATGTCCGCTCGTCGCACTGCAGTAGACGTCTTTCCCACGCCTTTTGCGCCATTGATGGCGATCGCCGCAACACCCTCAAGATCATCCAATTCGCGGTCAAGGTAACGCGTCAAATACGGCTGACTTTTATCGGGAGTCTGCGGTGTCATGACCAGTAGTTTAGTCGAAGATTGAACGTTCTAACACCCTGACTTTGAACGTTTCAACACTCTTGGATTGAACGTTTTAACACCCTGTGATTGAACGAATGATCATTCAGGTTGGGGGATTTCACGTCGCTCAAGTGCTAGACAAAGAACTTCCCTTTCTGTCATATCAAAGTCATGCACGAGTTCTTGGAGTTTGCGGTTAAGTTCGCTTGAAAGCCGCACCTGCACCCGACGCGAACGGCCTGTGCCGCGCGTTGCACCATCGAGGCTTGGCCGGCCGACGCGGCGCTGTAACTCGCGGAGCGAGGCAAAGTCGTCCTCGGTTGGAGGCTGTGCAATGCTCAGTGCTGTGATGGCCTCGTCACTTTCGGTATACCGCTAATCCGTTGAACTTTCGCCCTCGGGCGGGCGTAGATCGGGGAGATACATATCTAGTGCTAGCGCTTCTTCCAGATTCGATCCCTCGCCGGAGGCCGTTGAATTGAGTTGTTTCTCAAGATACTCGTGGCATCCGATACCAAGAGTTTCGGGGCTTTCAACACGTGGAGCAAGTCCCTCCGCCCAAGCGCGGCCTGGATGAAGGGTGTCCCACATGCTCCTGACTGATTTAGACCGTCCTGATCCGGGATTGTGGTTTCCTAATCCCGTAAGGTACGAATTCCATATTGGCTGATGGTTTCTAATCGAGATGATTTCGGCCAATGCAACCCATGTGGGGGTTAATGATAGAGCTCGAAACTGAAAATCTTTAACGTCGATGCCGTCACCGAGAATGATCGACTTTCGGTGGTCGTCGATCCTGTTGTACAGCTTATTTCCTATCTGAAGGTGACTTTGGGTCGGATCTCCATTTGGGACATAGTCGAACCCTTTTTGTGCCGCATTCATTCCTGTGCGGCTGTTCTCGGCGGAGGCTCGGCCAATATAAATTGGAACAGATCCGGGATTTTTCCGGTTCGCTTCAGACAGTAATCGGTAAGGGTGAAAGTCCCCCGAGTAGTACAGGACATACACACCGACGCCTTCAAACCGCGCTAGGCTTGATAATTTTTGCAGCGGCTGTCGATCAAGCGCCCGCGAGATCGAGTCTCCGAGATTTGCATAAGAAAGAGGGTCGAAGGGCTCCATGTCACACAACCTTTAGGAACGGTAAGGGGTGTTGTTGCTCCTCAAGGTGAGAAACAACGCTAGATACAACTTGTTGGGCAAGCTCCACTGGTACAGCATTTCCGAGTTGTCGGAGTGCCTCCGACCAAGCACCATGTAGCGCGTAATCATCGGGAAATGTTTGGATACGGGCAGCTTCGCGAACTGTAAAATAACGTACTGATCCGTCAGGATAACGAATCATGTTTTCGCCACCCGGGACACCGTGGACGCCAGCTTTTAGCGCTTTTGACGGCGCGTCGATTGGGGAGCCAGTATGGCCAGGGTAAGTCTTTGCACCTGGTTTATATTCATGATTGAGCCACTTATCCGAGCGGACCTGAGGATCGGGAAGCCCATCGAGAGCTTGGCGCACTGTTTTCCACGGTATCATCCCGTCATCAAGAGGCTTCTTTGAAATGGCAATGCGATCAGCGCGCGGAACCTTCATTCGTTCCCAATACTCCCCATTCGCTTGAGCCAGGGCTAATGCTGCGCCACTGTGTGTCGGTTTGGGGAAGTGCCATTGCGCGTCGATATCTGCTCGGAAGCCAACGATAAAAAGCCGATGCCTATGTTGTGGAATGCCATAATCAGCAGCATTCACTAACGTCGAAACGAGATTGTATTGCAAATCACTGTGTACGGAGGTGTGTTCCTTTTGGAGGCGCAAGAAATGCTCGCGCCAGCTTTCACGAGGGCGGGCTGAAATAGCAGGGTGTTGCAGCCGAAGCTTGATGAACTCAAGATACTCTGAAAATGAAGGACGAGTAAGGCCTTTAACGTTCTCAATTACAAATGCTTTGGGCCGAAGCTTCGAGATGACGGCAGTTGCAGCGGGAAACATATCACGCGGGTCTTCAGCATTTCGAGCCAATCCTCCCAAGGAAAAAGGTTGGCAGGGAGGGCCGCCGGTAACCAGGTCTATCTCGTGTCCTTCAGTGACTTCATCCCAATCGACCTTCCTAATATCGCCTTCGAGGACTTTAAGACCTGGGAAAAAACGAGAGTCTGACTGGGAATTCTCGCGCATAGTTTCGCAAGCCCAGTGGTTCCATTCGACAGCTGCGACGTGATCGACATTAGCTTGGGAAGCACCAAGCAGTAGACCACCGCCGCCGGCGAATAATTCGACGCTTCGTACAGGCATGAGGATAGGTTACCTTACATTTTTTGAAATTTTGCATTATGTCGAGCGAGTGGATGGGCTCTTGAGATTCGAGTGTATCTAGCAAGGGCAACATGTTTCATATAGCGACGAGACCTATCGAAAATTTCAGCGAAAGACAAGAACGAAGGACGAAGGCTTGTACCTACTGAATGGAAGAAGTACGCTGAGAATCACTGAGCAGGAATCACCTGCACATTAAAAGAAATTTCGGTCCCGAGGTTATCCTTGGGGCCGTTTTCAGTTGCATGACAGCCCCCAGTTGGCCCAAAGTTTAACATCACATTGGTTGTGTGGCTTGTGCACTCTTTGGAGGTCGCGAGCATACTTAGTCCGCTACGCTTAGACACTATGGATGCAACCCTCAACGCTAATCCCAACGCCAGTGAGGCTATGGAAAACTACGCGGCCGAGATCCTCTTCGTCGCCGCTGTAGACAAGGAAGCCGCGGCCTTGCCGGAGGGCACTCCGCTGTTGGTGACGGGTATTGGCACGCTTCCGGCGGCGATGGCGCTGACGGAGTATCTCACGGTGGCGCGCGAGGAGGGCACGCTGCCGCGCCGGGTGGTCAATATTGGCACGGTCGGCGCGCTGCGCGACGGGCTGGATGGCGTCTACGAGATTGACCGCGTGACCAAGCACGACTTCAAGCTGGAAATCCTCACCGATATTGACCGCTACCTGCTGCCCAAGGTCATCGAGATTCCCGTTTCCGGCAACCATCCGGTCCAGGGGTTGGCGACGGGTGACATGTTCGTTTCAGATACGCACACCCGTGAGCGTCTGGCGCAGGACTCGGGTCTATGCGACATGGAGGGTTACGCCATCGCGGCGGTCTGTCAGCGCTTCGGCGTGCCGGTGACGCTGCTCAAGCAGGTCTCGGATCCAGCTAATGAGTCGAGCGTGGGCAAGTGGGATGACGCTCTACCGCGCGCGGCGCACGAGCTGCACGAGGCGTGCGTGACATCGGGATTCCTTTCGCAGGCTTAGGTCGTTGTTCGCAACGGTTGCACCACGCCCGGTGGGACAGGGAAGTCTGTAGGAGGGGGCATCGGCAAGCTGGCCCGCCTGATGTGGGCTTGTACGTGGGAGAAGCAGGAACGAAAAAGAAAATCACCTCGCCCGTAGGCGAGGTGTGGGCGCTTGTGTATGTAGATGCGCTCCGAGTGCTAGGCGCTCGGCGCCATCGCGAGGTAGAGCTCGCGCACCTTGGCGCGCGGGGAGTCGGGAGCGAGGCGCTCGATGTCGCGGGCGATGTCCATGTCGGGGCTGGAGTCAGTGGCGTTGTCGTCGGCAGCCTGCTCGGAAGCGACGGAATCTTCGGCCTTGGTGGCGTCCTTCTTCTTCGATTTCTTATCGGGCTTGGGCGCGCCGGTGACGATCTCAGCTGAAGCGGGATCGACCTCGCCGGAGCGGATGGAGGTCACGAGCGCGTTGTAGCGGAAGATGACGCCGATGGTCGCGGCGACGGGCACAGCAAGGAACGCGCCGATGATGCCAGCGAGGGCGGAGCCCACCGTCACGGAGAGCAGGATGATGGCCGCATGCAGGCCCATGGCCTTGGACTGCAGCAGCGGCTGGAGGACGTTGCCCTCAATCTGCTGGACGGCGACGACGATAATGAGCGCGATAATCGCGCTGGTGAAGCCCTGCGAAACGAGCGCGATGGCGACGGCGAGGATGCCAGCGGTCACGGCACCGATAACAGGGATGAAGCTGGCGAAGAACGTGACGACGCCGATGACGAAGGCCAGCGGCACGCCCATGATCCATAGGCCGGCGCCAATGAGGACGGCGTCGACGAAGGCGACGGTGGCCTGGGCCTGGATGAAGCCGGAGAGCGTCTTCCAGATGCGGTTGGACAGCTCCGTGATGTGCCAGCCAGTGGAGTGGCCCACGTACTTGCGCAGCCAGGGCAGGAACTTCTCGCCTTCCTTGATGAAGAAGAAGGTGAGGAAGAGCATGATGACGAGGTTGACCACGATGGAGCTCACCGTGGACACGCCAGAGAGCACGCCGCCAGCGATGTTGGAGGCCTGGTTCTTAATGAGGTTCGTGACGTCATCGACCACGGACTGGATCTGTGCCTGGTCGACGTTGAAGGGCAGTTGGTCCGTCATGTCAACGAGTTTGTTAATGCCCTCCTCGGCCTGCGAGAAGAGCTGGCCGCTCTGTTCCTTGACGGTCGGTGCCATGGCGACGAAGATGCCACCGACGATGACGAAGAAGCCCACCAGCGTTGTCGCCGCGGCGAGCGCACCCGGGAAGCGCCACTTCGTACGCATAAAGGCGGTGACGGGGTAGAGCACCGTGGAGACCAGAATTGCGAGGATAACGGGAAGGAGGCCTGCCCACACGAACTTGAGCACGTAGCCGATGAGCGCGATGGCCGCGACGATGACAATGAATCGCCACGAGAACGACGCCATCGACTTGAAGTCGTGGTGGATGACGGCGGTCTTGCGGTCGTGCGCAAGGGCATCGGGCACATCGGCGCCAATGCCTTCGGCGTCGGAAGCGACGAGTGGCTGCGCAATCTTTGCCTGGCTACCCGTGGCTGCCTGCGGCACGGCGGTGCCGTGTGCCTGTGTGGAGGTATTTTCTTGGGATTTGTCAGAACTCACCCGTCCCATATTGCCACAAATGCCCCAACCTCCTGCAGAAAGGGCAGAAAGTTGGGGCAGGACAGCGTGCGTCTATGGCACGCCGCAGGCGCGCTTAACGCGCGATGCCAGCGACCGAGCGGATGATACCGAAGCGGTGCATGGTCACCGAAACTGCCTGCTCCAGGAGGTAGGGCAGGAGCTCCCGGCGGCCATCGGCAAGCACCGGCTGGTCGAGGATGACCGAATTGGACTCCACCGCGGCCGTGCGGGCATCGTCCGCGACGGCGCCGAGGGCACGCACGCGTGCAGACGGCGTGTGGGCCAGCTCGCGGGCGAAGTCCTCGTCCGATTGTGCAGCGACCGTGACGCCCAGCTTGCCGATGCCCCGTTCCGCCAGCTCAGCCGCAATCTCCGGCGTCGCGGAGAAACGCGGCTCCACGTTGCCGAAGTGGACTCCGTCGAACTCGGCTCGGAGGAGGGCGCCGGCGAGGGCATGGCGGACGACGTCACGCAACGCGTAGCCGGAGCCGATGCGGATGCGCAGCGGCTCGAGCACTGGGCGGTAGCGGAAGATATTGGCTTCGGAGACGAGACCTGCGCGGTCGTGTTCGCGGCCGAATTCCTCCTGCCACGCGAGCTGGTCGAGTTCGGCGGCACGCCACAGCCAGGCGATGTCCTCCTCACTGAGGGCATCGGGAAGCTGGGCGAGCAGGGCCTTGACCGGGGCCTGAATGTCGACGTCGTGGACGCGGAGCTCGCCGTCGGACCACGTGCCCATCTGCGGGACGTAGTTGGGGCCGCCGGCCTTGGCACCCGGACCCATGACGGACTTCTTCCAACCGCCGAAGGACTGGCGCTGGACGATGGCGCCGGTAATCCCGCGGTTGACGTAGGCGTTGCCCACCTCGACGTGGTCCATCCAGTACTCGATCTCCTTGTCGTCGAGCGAGTGGATGCCGCCGGTGAGCCCGTAACCAGTGGCGTTCTGCCACGCGATGGCCTGCTCGAGGGTGTCTGCATGCATGATGCCGAGCACTGGACCGAAGCACTCGTTCAGGTGGTACCAGGAACCTGGCTGCACGTTATCGCGAATGCCCGGGGACCACAGGGTGCCCTCCTCGTTGAGCTTTTCTGGCTTGAGCAGCCACGTCTCGCCCGGCTCCAGCTGGGTGAGGCCGCGCAGGAGCTTCTCACCGGGAGCTTCGGCGAGACCGTTCATCGTCGTGGTGATGTCGTGGCCGGGGCCGACCTTAAGGGTCTTGGCGGCATCGATAAGCTGCGTGCGCAGGCGCTGCGAGGTGCCTGCGGCGCCGACGAAGATGACGAGGGAGGCGGCGGAGCACTTCTGACCGGAGTGGCCGAACGCCGAGTTGTAGAGATCCGCGATGGCCAGGTCCGGGTCCGCGGCCGGGGTGATGATGAGCGCATTCTTGCCGGAGGTCTCCGCCATGAGGTTCATCTCCGGGCGCCAGGAGCGGAAAAGCGCGCCGGTGTCCGAGGCGCCGGTGAGGATGACGGCGTCGACGTCCTCGTGGGAGATGAGTGCCTTGCCGGCCTCGCCTTCGTCGGTGAGGACAAGCTGGACCAGGCTGGTATCGAGGCCGTGCTCGCGCAGGCCTTCGTGGATGGCGCTGACCGCGACCTTGGCGCAGTGGACGACCTGCGGCGCCGGCTTGATGATGACGGCCGAGCCCGCTGCGAGCGCGGAGAGTATGCCGCCCACCGGAATGGCCACCGGGAAGTTCCACGGCGGGGTGACGACGGTGACCTGGTTCGGGGTAAAGATCGAGCGGGCATCGTCAAGCAAGCGTGCGGACTGCGCGTAGTAGGTGGCGAAGTCGATGGCCTCGGAGACCTCCGGGTCCGTCTGCGTCACCGTCTTGTTAGCCTCCCACGCGGCGACGGAGATGAAGTCCCCGCGGTGGTCCGCCAGTTTGTCCGCGATGGTGTCGAGGACCTCCGCGCGCTCGTGGCCGGTCTTCGCACCCCACTCGGGCGCCAGCGCCTTGGCCGTCGCGATGGCGGCGACAGCCTGCTGGGGATCGGTGACCTCTTCGATGCCGTGCTCGCCTGGGTTGGTGGTGAGCGCTTCCTGTGCCCACTGGCGGTTGGCATGCAGGGCCGGATCCGTGTCCGGCTCGTTGGTAAAACGGCCGGTGCGTGGGGCCTGGCGTCCTTGTTTGTTCGTCGATTCATCGACACGATCTTGGGTGCGCTTCGGGCCAGCAAAAGTCTCCCAGCGCTCGGCGACGGCGGTCCGGAAATGCTGCTCCTGATCGGCGAGGGCCTGCTTCTGGTCCGGCGCGAAGAGCGCGTAGAGGAAGTTCTGGGACGCGGAGTTTTCCTCGAGGCGGCGCACGAGGTAGGACACGGCGACGTCGAAGTCCTCGGCGTGGACGACCGGGGTGTAGAGAATCTGGCGGCCCTCGAAGCGGGTGCGGACCGCTTCTTGCTGTGCCGGGGACATGCCTTGGAGCATCTCCGAGTCGAGCATGCGCAGCACGCCGCGCTTGGTGGCGAGCTCGTAGGCCATGCCCGCGGTGAACAGGTTGTGCGTGGCGATGCCGATGCGCACGGCGTCCGCGAACTGCGGGCGCACGATGTAGTCAAGCAGGCGGTAGTAGTTCGCGTCGACCTGCGCCTTGTCCTCGTAGGTGGCGACCTTCCAACCGTGGATCTCGCCCTGGACGTGCTCCATGGAGAGGTTCGCGCCCTTGACGATGCGGATCTTGATGGGCGCTCCGCCCTTGGCGACGCGCTCAACACCGAACTCCGCGAGCTCCTCCAGGGCCTCGAACGTATCCGGCAGGTAGGCCTGGAGCACGATGCCGGCCTCGAGGTTGTGGAACTCCGGCTCGCTGAGCAGCTCCTTGAAGAGGCGAATGGTGAGGTGGAGGTCGTGGTATTCCTCCATGTCCAGGTTGATAAAGACGTGCGGGCTGCGCGCCACCGCGGCTTCGTAGAGCGGACGCAGACGCTCCTTCAAGCGCTCAACCGAGCCATCGATATCCCAAGGATTGAGCTGCGCCACCATCGAAGACGCCTTGACGGAGACGTACGTGACCTTGGGGTTTTGGATGAGTGCCAGGGTGCGCGCTGCGCGCGAGCGGGCCTCGTCCTCGCCGAGGACGGCTTCGCCGAGTAAGTTGAGGTTCAAGTGCTCGCCGGACGCCGCGGCCTTGTCGAGCATCTTGTCCAGCGCGTCCGACTCCGCGTCGAGGACCAGGTGGCCCACCATCTGACGCATGCGCAGGCGCGCGAGCGGCATGACGAGGCTCGGGAGGATCGGACCGAAGAAGCCACCCAGGCCCACGAGCGTGCCGTTGATAAGACCCAGGAAGCGCGCGTCATAGCGGCTAGTGACGTCCTTGAGGGCGTCGGCGGCCACGGCGTTGTCCTCCGGGCGCATGACGCGGTCGACGAAGTCCATGGTGAAGTTCACGCCATCGGAATCCCGCAGCAGGCTGGCGAGCTGCTCGGTTCCCTTGTCTTGCTCGTCCGCGCTGGCGTTGAGGAATTCGTGGGCGCGGGTGACGGCGGCCTCGACGACGGCGTCGACATCATCGGATTCCGGCAGGCGGGTGTAGGCAGGGGAAGAAGAATTCTGGCTGGTCATAGTGACAGTACCTCTCAGTCATGCTCACCGTGGCCGAACCCTCGAAAGCACGACACACGGTGCTCAGACACGTCCCTGCCTCTGGCTCGCGGCTGGTGTGCCGTGGCCCGGGGCGAGTCGGGTCCGAAGAAGAAAATATGTGGTGGTGCACTTGAGGGGGCCTCACGGGTGCGTGCGCCCTTGTAGGTACGAGGTGCCGGGGCCTGAAGCCGGGCTTTAACCGGGTCCTTATGCCTGGGGTTTCAACGTGGGCTTTATGCCGGGCACCGCGCGAGCTGTCATGTGACGCTCCTCTAACCTGGGTGCGTTCCGTGATCTATCTCGCTTGATGAGAAAAAATAGCGCTCGCGTTGGGCGTCGTCAACCCATTCACGCGGGCGGGGGTAACCGGGTTCTTTGGCGCAAGTGGAAAAATATTTTTTGCTTTTTACCTGCGGGTATGGGGAAATTTGAAAGAAAGTTGAGTCATATGGGAACAACTTCGGAAGTCGTACCGTTGTGTAGGTTGAGTGACGGGCGCTCAAGGTTCTACCTTCGAGTCGCGGACTTCTGTTAGAGTGGCGCAAGGACTCCAGCGAAGTTGAGTCACGCCGGGTCAACCCTTAAGGCTTAAGGGGCAGCCCGAAACGATGAATACACAACAAACCTGTAGAAGGAGAACATCATTATGGGACGCGCAGTAGGTATTGACCTCGGCACCACGAACTCGGTCGTTTCCGTTCTGGAAGGCGGCGAGCCGACTGTTATCGCTAACTCTGAAGGTGCTCGCACCACCCCGTCCGTCGTCGCATTCGCGAAGAACGGCGGCGAAATCCTCGTTGGCCAGTCTGCCAAGAACCAGGCTGTGACCAACGTTGACCGCACCATCCGCTCCGTCAAGCGCCACATCGGCACCGACTGGACTGTGGATATCGACGGCAAGAAGTACACCCCGCAGGAGATTTCCGCTCGTACGCTCATGAAGTTGAAGCGCGACGCGGAGGCGTACCTCGGTGAGGACGTCACGGACGCCGTCATTACCGTCCCGGCGTACTTCGAGGACTCCCAGCGCCAGGCCACCAAGGAAGCCGGCCAGATTGCGGGCCTCAACGTCCTGCGTATCGTCAACGAGCCGACCGCCGCTGCTCTGGCCTACGGCCTGGAGAAGGGCGAGCAGGAGCAGACCATTCTGGTCTTCGACCTTGGTGGCGGTACCTTCGACGTCTCCCTGCTGGAGATTGGTGACGGCGTTGTTGAGGTTATGGCTACCGCCGGTGACAACCAGCTCGGTGGTGACGACTGGGATCAGCGCATCGTCGACTGGCTGGTGGAGAAATTCAAGAACGCCAACGGCATTGACCTGACCAAGGACAAGATGGCCCTGCAGCGTCTGCGCGAGGCCGCGGAGAAGGCCAAGATTGAGCTGTCTTCCTCCCAGTCCGCCACCATCAACCTGCCGTACATCACGGTCGACTCGGACAAGAACCCGCTCTTCCTCGACGAGACCCTGTCCCGCACCGAGTTCCAGAAGATCACCCAGGACCTGCTCGACCGCACTAAGGCGCCGTTCAACCAGGTCATCAAGGACGCTGGCCTGTCCCTGTCGGACATCAACCACGTCGTCCTCGTGGGTGGTTCCACCCGTATGCCGGCCGTCTCTGAGCTGGTCAAGGAGATGACTGGTCGCGAGCCGAACAAGGGCGTGAACCCGGACGAGGTCGTTGCCGTCGGCGCTGCCCTGCAGGCTGGCGTTCTGCGCGGCGAGGTCAAGGACGTGCTGCTCCTCGACGTCACCCCGCTGTCCCTCGGTATCGAGACCAAGGGTGGCGTGATGACCAAGCTCATCGAGCGCAACACCACCATCCCGACTAAGAAGTCCGAGACCTTCACCACGGCTGAGGACAACCAGCCGTCGGTCCAGATCCAGGTCTTCCAGGGCGAGCGCGAGATGGCTTCGGCCAACAAGCTGCTGGGCTCCTTCGAGCTGGGCGGCATCGCCCCGGCCCCGCGCGGTGTGCCGCAGATTGAGGTCACCTTCGACATCGACGCCAACGGCATCGTCTCCGTGTCCGCGAAGGACAAGGGCACTGGCAAGGAAAACACCATCAAGATCCAGGATGGTTCCGGCCTCTCCCAGGAGGAGATCGACCGCATGATTAAGGATGCCGAGCAGCACGCTGAGGAGGACAAGAAGCGCCGCGAGGAGCAGGAGGTCCGCAACCAGGCTGAGGGTGCTTCCTACCAGACTCGCAAGTTCCTTGACGAGAACGCAGACAAGGTTTCTGAGGACGTCAAGACCAAGGTCACCGAGGCTGCCGACGCCGTCGACGAGGCCCTCAAGGGCGAGGACATCGAGGCCATCAAGTCCGCCGTGGAGAAGCTCAACACCGAGTCCCAGGAGATGGGTAAGCAGATCTACGAGGCTCAGGCTGCCGAGGCCGCCGCTGCCGACGCTGGCGCGTCGGCAGGAGCTGACGAAGACCCCAACGTCGTCGACGCTGAGGTTGTCGACGAGGACACCGAAGGTAAGGACAACAAGTAATGGCTGACCACAACGGAATGCCGGACAACCCCGGCGACCCGGAGCACACCGACCCCGAGGCTACCTCGGCCGACCGCGCCGAGTCCGCTGCCGAGGAGGCTCGCGCCGCCCAGGCTAGCGGTTCCGCTGAGGAGCTTGACCCCACGCTCGAGTCCGACCTCGAAGAGGCCCTCGCCGACGTCGAGGCTGACCTCGACGCCACCGAGGACGGCGCAGAGGCTGAGGCCGCGGCTGCCGATGCCGCCTCCGACGCCGAGGCTTCTGCTGAGCCGACGGTCGAGGAGCAGCTCGCCGAGCGCACCGAGGACCTGCAGCGTCTCAACGCGGAGTACACCAACTACCGCCGCCGCACGGAGCGCGAGCGCTCCCAGGTCATTGAGACCGCTAAGGCGCAGGTGCTGGGGCAGTTCCTGCCCATCCTCGATGACCTTGCGCTGGCTCGCCAGCACGGCGACTTGGAGGATGGCCCGCTCAAGTCCATCTCAGACAAGCTCGTGGGCGTGCTCACCGCTCAGAAGGTGGAAGCTTTCGGCGTGGAGGGCGACGCATTCGACCCGGAGATTCACGAGGCAGTCCAGGATCTCTCCTCCGGTTCCGAGCAGGTCATCGGGACCGTCCTGCGCCAGGGCTACCGGGTGGGCGAGAAGCTCATCCGCACCGCCATGGTGATTATCGCGGACCCGGCCGAGTCGGCTGAGTCAGCGACTGACGCGGAGTAGAACGCTGGGGCGCCGGGGCCACACCAATGGTTATCCGGCGCCCGCGGTGTATCCGCACCTTTTAGATTTTTAGTTAGAGCTTTAGAACACACGTTGACAATGACACCACGCCGGTGTGGGCCGGCGACCAACACGAAAGGAGGAGATGCCCAGTGAGCGTGAAACCTGAATGGGCAGAGAAAGATTATTACGCGGATCTGGGGGTCTCCTCATCCGCAACCCCGGAGGAGATCAAGCGCGCCTACCGCAAGCTGGCCCGCGAGAACCACCCGGACGCTAATCCCGATAATCCGGAGGCGCTCGAACGCTTCAAGGCCGTCGCCGAGGCCCACGAGGTCCTCGCTGATGCCGCGACCCGCAAGGAATACGACGACTTCAAGGCTATGGTCGCACGCGGCGGCGGCTTTGGGACGGGAGGCGCCGGCTTTCCCGGCGGGTTTCGCACGGCGCCGGGGCAAGGCTTCGAAGCGGACTTCGACCTCTCGGACATCTTCGGACACGCTGGAGGAGCGCCTCGCGGCGGTGGTCTTGGGGATATCTTCGGTGGCGTTTTCAACCGCGGCGGTGGTGCTGGCCGAACAGCTCGCCCGTCGCGGGGGGCGGACGTCGAAACGCACGTCACCCTTGAATTCCGAGAAGCGGCGAAAGGGACGACGCTTCCGCTCCAACTAACGGGCGACGCGCCGTGTACCACGTGCCATGGCTCTGGCTCCCGCTCCGGCAAGAAGCAGAAGTGCTCACGCTGTGACGGCACCGGGTTTACCTCGGAGCAGCGCGGCACCTTCGGGTTTTCCCAGCCGTGCACCGACTGCGGCGGCACCGGCCAGAAGATCACGGATCCTTGCCCGGACTGCAACGGCAGCGGAACGGTGCGCCGCACCCGCTCGATCACCGTGCGCATCCCCGCCGGCGTCATCGACGGTCAAAAGGTGCGCCTGGCCGGCCAAGGCGAGGCAGGCCCCAACGGCACTCCCGCGGGCGACCTCTTTGTGAGCGTGTCCGTGAAGCCGGACAAGGTCTTCACTCGTGACGGCGACGACCTGCACATCACGGTCCCCGTGTCCTTTGCGGAGCTGGCCCTCGGTGACACCATCACGGTGCCCACGCTCGACCAGCCGGTGCGCGTGAAGATTGCCGCCGGTACTCCGGATGGCCGCACGCTGCGCGTGCGTGGCCGTGGCATCACGCGCCGTTCCGGTACACCGGGTGACCTCATGGTGACGGTCCAGGTCAAGGTCCCTTCGACGCTCGATGCCGCAGCCACCTCGGCTCTGCGCACCTACGCACAGGCTGAGCGCGACTCCGGCTTTAACCCGCGCGCCGACTGGGCGGGCAACAAGTAAGGCAGGTGAGCAGTGATGGCTAATTCCACCGACGGTCCGCGCGAGGCACCGAAGAAGATGTACGTTATCTCCGTCGCTGCGGAGCTTTCCGGAATGCATGCGCAGACCCTGCGCACGTACGACCGGATGGGTCTGGTGTCCCCGGCCCGCACGCGCGGCGGCGGACGCCGCTACTCTGACCGAGACATCGAGCTGCTGCGCCACATCCAGGAGCTGTCCCAGGAGCAAGGCGTCAACCTCGCCGGCATTAAGTCGATTATCGAGCTCACCGAGGAACGCGACCAGCTTCTCGCCGAGCGCGACGCGCTTCTTGAGGAAGTCCGCGAGCTGCGTGCCCGCTCCTCGTCTGCGTCGACGGGCCGCGAGCTCGTCCACGTTCCGCGGTCGACCTCCGTGGTCATGTGGACCCCGCGCCGCAAGCGCGGCCGCTAGTGTCGCACGCCAGCTCGCTGCACCCGAGGGTTCTCCCTGTTGGCTCAACAGGAGGGCACTCGGGTGCTTGTGGTTTCATCGTCTATTTTGAGTGGGATGTCGTAGGCGGGACGGTGTGGTGCTAGTGGTCTGTGGTGAGTAGTTGCGTCGACATTTCTCCGTAGCGGGCTGGGGTTGCGATGCCTGCGGCAAGAAGGGGATGCGTGGCAAGGATTGGCTCGACGCGGTTGGCGAGCCAATCATGCTGGAGACCGGTCTTGGTGGCGACCTGGTCAAGCGCTACGAAGATCTTGTAGATCGAGTGATCACTGAACTGACGGTGGTTTCGTTCGACTCGTCGTACGATGTTAGGCAGGAGTCCTGGACGGTCGAGGACCGCATGGTTCCACAGCTTCGCACAGTGGGCGTTGCGGTTGCGCAAGTAGACGAATGACCGGACTTGGCTTGGCAGCGTAGTTGGAGAAACGTTCATCGACGCTGCCATGTCGTGCAGCACTCCGGACTTGCTTGAAGCTTCAATAAGCCTGGATAGACTGCCAAACGAGAAGGCCTCAACCGCTACCCAGATGGGCATGCGCGCATAGGCATCGATGCTGTAAGCGTTGCCCGTTTTGAGTCATCGCGGTAGTGAGACACAAAGGTCTCTTTGCTGCGATCTAAATTCGCCAGCGCATGTTCTTCGACACGTTCGTCATTAGGATCGGGCGATTGCGTGAACCCGTCACCACGGGCGAACGTTCCGATCGTTCCGACCCGCTGTGCGTAATAGTAGGCGAACCGGGTTCTCAGAAGGACCTCGATCGGGTGGAGAACTTCATCGCATACTGCAACCAAGTCTTGCTCGGCTTCGTAGAGCCTCTGAATATCTTCAAAGGAGGAACCATCGAGGAAGCGATTGTTGCCTGCCATTGGGTCAACTTGCCAATAACGGAAATATCCCGAAAGACGGTAGTAGTTTACGCGAGATAGAAATTCGGCTGCTGATGCGGTGTCAGCGACGTTCAAACCGCGTTCTTGAAGCAGCGTGATTTGTTCGCCGTAACTGAGCCAGTGTTTGACCATGAGCTTCCTAGAATGTGAAAGGCCCCGGTCATTTGTGCATTGTCCCTTGCGGGATTAGAGGCCTGACCGAGGATCTATCGCTTCTTACGGTACGTCAACGTGGCTGCTTGGTCAACCTTACGTGTCGAAGCTGGTGTCTCCACATGAGAGTCCCGGCCCACTTTTAACAGGGGTTAAGTCGAGCTGAATGGTTGCCCTCAATCTAGGCAGTCTCATGCCGGTCTCTAGGGGCAGGAATCGTGTCAAGGCTGCCACAACGATCTTCCAGGTGGCTCGTCCGGATTCGCAGGTGCTCAAGGGGAGTGGGCACTTCGACGGGTCGCGAACTCGTCCACGTTCCGCGGTCGACCTCTGTGGTCATGTGGACCCCGCGCCGCAAGCGCAGCCACTAGCGCAGTACGCCACGTCAGCACACTCGAGCGCCCTTTCTGTTGAGCCAACAGGAGGGGCGCTCGGGTGTTTTTGATTCCTGCCAGCCGATTGGAATACCCCCGTTGAGTTGGGGTTGGATGTCGTGTGAACAGCGTGAATATTCATGGGTGGGGGATCCTTGCAAAGCTTCGCAAAGTAGTAGTGCCGGAGTTGTGGCGGTAGTTAAGTCATTTCAGTTACTGTTGGGTAACTCAATCCGATATGGCGTAGCTCACTACAGAAAAGAATTGTGGCGACGCCTCCGCTTCGAAAGGACACCACCATGACCCGCTACGCAGATCCCGGCACTGAAGGCTCCATCGTCACCTACCGCGACCGCTACGACAACTACATCGGTGGCGAGTGGGTTGCCCCGGCCGACGGTGAGTACATGGACAACATCACGCCGATCACCGGTGAGGTCTTCTGCCAGGTTGCGCGTGGCAAGGAAGCAGACATCAACCTCGCCATCGATGCGGCAGAGAAGGCCTTTGAGACCTGGGGCCACACCTCGCCCGCCGAGCGCGCCAACATCCTGCTCAAGATCGCGGATCGGATCGAGGAGAACCTCGAGAAGATTGCCGTCGCGGAGACATGGGACAACGGCAAAGCCGTGCGCGAGACGCTCGCCGCAGATATCCCGCTCATGGTCGACCACTTCCGTTACTTTGCGAGCGCCCTGCGCTCCCAGGAAGGCCGCCTGTCGCAGATCGACAAGGACACCGTCGCTTACCACTTCTACGAGCCGCTCGGCGTCGTGGGCCAGATCATCCCGTGGAACTTCCCGCTCCTCATGGCGGCATGGAAGCTGGCGCCGGCGCTCGCCGCAGGCAACACGGTCGTCCTGAAGCCGGCCGAGCAGACCCCGGCCTCCGTCCTCTTCGTCATGGAGCTCATCGGCGACCTGCTCCCTGCGGGCGTCGTCAACATCGTCAACGGCATCGGCGAGGAAGCCGGTGTGGCGCTGTCCACCTCGGACCGCATCACAAAGATCGCCTTCACAGGCTCGACCCCGGTGGGCAAGATCATCAACAAGGCTGCTGCCGACAAGCTCATTCCGGTCACCCTTGAGCTGGGCGGCAAGTCCCCGTCCATCTTCTTCCCGGACATCATGGACGAGGATGACACCTACCTCGAGAAGTGCGTCGAAGGCTTCGTGATGTTCGCCCTCAATCAGGGCGAGGTCTGCACCTGCCCGTCGCGCGCGCTCGTCCACGAGTCCATCGCGGACAAGTTCATCGAGCGTGCCATCGAGCGCGTGAAGAAGATCAAGATTGGCCACCCGCTCGACACAGAGACCATGATGGGTGCCCAGGCGTCCCAGGAGCAGATGGACAAGATCACCGAGTACCTGGAGATCGGCCCGAAGGAGGGCGCGGAGGTCCTCACCGGTGGCCACGTGAATAAGGTGGAGGGCCTGGACAACGGCTTTTACATCGAGCCGACCGTCTTCAAGGGCACGAACGACATGCGCATCTTCCGTGAGGAGATCTTCGGTCCGGTCCTCTCCGTCGCGACCTTCAAGGACTACGACGAGGCCATTCAGATTGCGAATGACACGAACTTCGGCCTGGGCGCTGGTGTGTGGTCGCGCAATGCAAACATCTGCTACCGCGCTGGTCGCGACATTCAGGCAGGCCGCGTGTGGGTGAACCAGTACCACGTCTACCCGGCGCACGCCGCGTTCGGCGGCTACAAGGAGTCTGGTATCGGCCGCGAGAACCACCTCATGATGCTCGCTCACTACCAGGAGACCAAGAACCTTCTGGTCTCCTACAGCGAGCAGCCAGCGGGCCTGTTCTAGTAGCGCCGGGCGATAGCTCCCACGCCCTCAAAGAAGGCCGGGTCTGACCAATAGCTGGAATGGTCACCCGGCCTTCCCTGCGTTCCGGGCACGGGGTCGGCTCCAAACCACGGCGTGCTGGGATCGGTCCCGTGGACGCCGCCCACGGGACCCGTGGAATAGCGGATCGGATCGTCCGCATTCGTCACGGACCACACGCGTCCCGGAAGTTCGTCGGCGCGATGGACGCCGGCACCGGGGCTACCCACGAAGACGAGATCGTCGGCGCGCATGCCGTCGCGTGCGGCGTAGCCGGCGACCGTCGAGCCATACGAATAGCCGACCACGATATGGTGCGCGCGTGGGAAGCGGCGACGCAGCGCGCGGTGAAAACGGGTGAGCGCGCGGGCCCCCTTCTCCGCGGGAGCGCGCCGGGTGGCCAGCGGTACTCGCGGCGGCGCGTCGTATCCCACCCACGCGACGGCCGGGCTTCCCGTCGCGGTGGCGAGCGCTCGGGCATTGTCGATGTGAGACTGCCAGCTCGCCGGATTCGAGGACCCGGTGCCGGGGATATACGTGGTGATGGACGACGGTTGCGTGCGGGCGGAGGTCGGATCCACGAGGGCGGCGAACCTGCCCTCGGAGGCCTCGAGGATGAGCAGATCGGGGTTGGCTTCGGCCAAAGCTATGACGTGTGCTGGGGCGCTGGATAGATGAATCTCATGAATTCCCTCGAGTGAGAGGCCCTCGAAGTCCTCGAGACGTTGGGGTGGCTCGGCTGTGGTGTCCGAGCAGAGCGCCGCGATCTCACGGGCGCACATCCAGTCGAGCGCCTCGCCGATGCCCGCGAGCCCGGGGGCGAGGCCATCGGCAAGCGGTTCGAGGAGGTCTTCTAGTGGGGAGTAGCTGCGGAGGACTCCCGCCACGGCGGCCATTTCGGCGCGTGGTTGCTCGAGGGACGCGCGGGCGAGCTCGACGTTGTGGCGTGCGCTTTCAGGCGCGGGGCCAGCTGTTGCCAAAAATAGGGCATCCGCATGATGGCGCCACTCCACTGTGTATCCGTGCAGGTGAGAGGAGGTGGAGTCGAGTTGGGTGGCGGCGGTGGCCAAGGAACGCGCGGGGCTCATGGGAGGTCTCCTAAGCGCGCGGCGAGTGCTTCGTCGCCGACTCGGATATCAGTAAGTAGGCGTTCGAGGGCGTCGAGGTGTGCCCCGCGAGCAGTCTCAGCCTGGCTAATCGCTGACGACCAGCGAGCGGCGACGGTGGCTAAGGCGCGGGAGGTGTGCGGGCCTCCCGTGGTAGGAAAGTGCGGCGTGAAGTGGTGGCTGCGCAGAGTGGACAGGTGCTGTGGTGCGTTATCAGTGAAGTAGATCATGCCTTCACAACTACGGGGTGCGCCGCCATCTGGCAAGGGCGAAAGAAGAAATCTGTGGATAACTCACCGGCTGCCCATTACATTGGGCAACCATGAAGGTCGCAGCTGTGCAATTTACGTCCACTGGAGATACGAACGGCAACCTGGAGCGCGCCACGGAGCTTATCCGGCGCGCTGCCGGTGAGGGCGCGCGGCTTATCGTGCTGCCGGAAGCGACGGCGCAGAACTTCGACTCCGGGCGTCTCGACACCCAGGCGTCCGACTTTGATGGCCCCTTCGCCACGGGGCTGCGCGAGGTGGCTGAGGAGTTGGAGGTCACGGTCATTGCGGGCATGTTCCGGCCTGCCGATGCCGTCGAGCGTGACGGGAAGACTATCAATCGCGTCTCGAATACCGCGCTCATCACTGGCCCTGGGATCCATCGCGGCTACGACAAGATTCACACGTATGACGCTTTTGATTACAAGGAATCAGATACCGTGCGACCGGGCACGGACCTGGTCACTTTTGACCTTGACGGCGTGACGGTGGGTGTGGCGACGTGTTATGACGTGCGCTTCCCCGAGCAGTTCCGAGACTTGGCGCGCGCGGGTGCGCAGGTCATCGCCGTGCCGTTTAGCTGGGCTGACGGTCCGGGCAAGCGCGAGCAATGGCGCCTGCTCTCGGCGGCGCGTGCGCTGGATTCCACGAGCTACATCGTGGCGGCGGGTCAGTCGCGCCCGGGCGGCGAAGCTGCGGCGGGCGAGGCCTCGGGGCCGACGGGGCTGGGGCACAGCGTTGTGGTGGGCCCCACCGGCGTGCGGCTTGAGGAGGCCGGCTACGAGGACGAGATCCTCTATGCCGACCTCGACATGGCAGAGGTGGAGAAGGCGCGTAAGGCGCTGCCTATTCTCTAGAGCTGTTACCGCTGCTTAGGGCTGGCCCACCACGGTGTGGGAGAACAGGTGAATGCGGTTGAAGACGTTCATGTTGATGCAGCCCATGAGGAATACCGCGAGGACGTCATCGCCGAGCTGCGCGCGGAGGCGGTCATAGTCCTCGTCGGGAAGGGCGCCGTGCTCGACGCTCGTGACAGCCTCGGCGATGTCGAGTCCGGCGCGCTCGAGGTCGGTGTACACGCCAGCGGCTTCGCGCCAGCTGGGAGCGAGGGCGAACTTGCGGGTGATGTCTTCGGCAGATTCTCCAGCCTCGGTGTAGAACTTCGTGGCGAGCCGCGAGTGGACGTCCGTGCAGTACGCGCAGCGGTTGACCTGTGAGACGCGGACGAAGGCGAGCTCGAGGACGGCGCGGGGGATGCCGAGCTCGGTGGCACGGGCGATGATGGTGTCCGTGACGGCGTATTGCGCGCGGGAGGTCTCCGGCATGGCGGAACGCAGCTGGATACGTGAATTATTTTCAGTCATAAATCCAGTGTAAATTCGCGCGGTGCGCCAGGCTAGAAACTGTGACTCGTTCGTCCCCAGGGGTGTTCCTCGACGGCGGTGATGCCGGCGGCGCGCAGCTTCGCGGCGGCGTCCGTGACGCGGACCTCGGGACCCACGAGAATGAAGCGGGAGCCGTGGGCGTCCTCGCGTGAGAGCATGGTCATGACAGGATCATTGGTGGGTTCGCAGTAGACGTCAGGCTCGGGCGCGCCCAGGAGGAGTGGGTCCTCCGCGGCGTCGACGAGGAGATGGACGCGCATGTCCGGGTTGAGTGCGGCCAGGTTGTCGAGCACCGTCGTGTCGTAGTGATGTCCGGGGCTCGGCGCCACCGAGTAGAGCGAGCACTCGATGTCGGCGGGGGTCTCGATGGCGGCCTCGACCTGGGCGAGGAGCCAGGTACGCACGGCCGCCCAGCCGGTGCCGAAGCAGAGGAAGACGGGGTACTCGCCGTCGCCCAGCGTGTGCGCGAACTCGCCGCGCGGCGCGCCGAGGGTCCACGTGTCGCCCACCTGGGCGCGCGCAAGAGTGCGCGAGGCATCCCCCACACCGCGCACGTGGAATTCGAGCTGGCCTGTGGAGGTCGAGGGTGCGGCCGGGGTGAGGTGACGCCAGGTGCCGGGTAAAAACTTGGAGGTCACCGGGAAATACTGACCGGGCGCAAAGTCAATGGGCATGGCGGTCTCGAGGCGCACGAGGGCGAGCTCGCGGTTGGGTCGGACGACGTCGACGACCTGTGCCTGGTGTGCCGGCGGGGTGCCTGCGAGGTCAGCCTCCTCGGCGGCGCCGGAGAGCAGGGCGGCGAGCTCGGTGAAGGCGCGCTGGGCGGCGCGGGAGGCGGCATCGGAAAGCTCAAAGGGCTTCAGGCCCGCCATGAGGGACTGGGAGAACGCGGCGAAGGCCGCGGGAGGGAAGCCGTGGCGGCGGTGGTCGCGGCCGAGGAAAGCAATGCGCTCGCGCGCTTGCGCGTTGGGCACGCCATCCTCCGAGCAGTGCTGAACGTACCACGCGAGGGCCGGAGCCATGTCCACGTGGGTCTCGGCCATGCGAAAACCAAAAATCTGGCGGGCCTCGAGAATCCTGGTGTAGAAATCCTCGTGCACGCGGTCACGAAATGCCGAGGGATTTTCTAGGATGAGGTCTGCCAGATGTTGCATATCTAGCAGTGTATTAGTCGATCGGGTAACCCGTCACCGGGCCTTCCGTATTCGGCTTCCAGCCCAGGGCCGGCGCGACGTGCGTGGCGAAGTTCTCGAGGATCTTCACGTTGACGTCGACGCCCATGCCGGTGGGCACGGTGATGAGCAGGGTATCGGTACGTGCATAAGGTTAGTTAGGGTACAAAAGCGTATGAGGTGTGTTTATGCAGCGCAGTAGTGATAATGTCGCGGCCTTTGACTACCGCCGGCGGCCAAAGGTCTCTGGGTCGATGGGGCGCAGGCGGCGGGGGAGCTTGGCCACGACGAGGCGGTAGGACTCGGTGACCAGCTCACGGATAACCTCCGGTGGCAGGCCATCCACGAGGGTGATCCAGTGCTTCTTATTCATGTGATAGCCAGGCGTGATGAGAGGGAACTCGAGACGCAGGCTCTCGCCGATGAGGGGATCGGACTTTACGATGGCCATGGGCTTTCCGGCTTCCTCGGTGAGCAGCGCGAAGACTTTTCCTTGGATCTTCCACACGTCCCACGCGGGGCCGAAAGGGTGGGTGAGTTGTGTGCCGGGCAGCTCGAGTGCCGCGGACTGGGCGTGGCTGAATACGGGGGCTACATCGCTCATGATTGTAGGGTACTACCCCAGGTAGGGGTAAAGTTGCGTGATCCACACTCAAGGGCGAGCAGGAAAAACTTTTAAGAATTTTCAACTTGAGTGGAACAAACTCAACTTTGGCTGCGTTATGGACAGTGAAGCCCCTAGAGTGGGGTGGCACAACGGCCGGGAACGGCAGATATATCAGGAAGAGACGAAAGAAGAAACAGGAGGAAACCATGAGCGGTTTCAACCCCACCACGAAGACTCAGGAGGCTCTGCAGCAGGCGCTGCAGACCGCCTCGAGTAACGGCAACCCGGATATCCGTCCGGCGCACCTGCTTGCCGCTATTTTGAACCAGGAAGACGGCATCGCCGCCCCCGTGCTCCGCGCTACTGGCGTGGACGCGGGCACCGTGGCCAAGGAGGCCGCGGCCCTCGTCGACGGCTATCCCAAGGCGGAGGGCGCTGGGATGGCGAACCCGCAGTTTAACCGCGACGCACTTAACGTGCTCACCCGCGCGCAGGAACTCGCGGGCGAGCTGGGTGATGAATACGTGTCGACGGAGGTGCTGCTCGCAGCCATCGCCGGCTCCAAGACGGACGCCTCGGAGCTGCTGACGAGCCGCGGCGCGACCTATGAGGCGCTCAAGGGTGCCTTCCCGTCCGTGCGTGGCGCGGCCAAGGTGACGAGCGAGAACCCCGAGGACCAGTTCCAGGCCCTCGAGAAGTACTCGACGGACCTCACGGCGCGTGCCCGCGAGGGCAAGATTGACCCGGTTATTGGTCGTGACCAGGAGATTCGCCGCGTCGTGCAGGTGCTTTCGCGCCGTACGAAGAACAACCCGGTGCTCATCGGCGAGCCCGGCGTCGGTAAGACTGCCATCGTGGAAGGCCTTGCCCGTCGCATTGTCGCGGGTGACGTCCCGGAGTCGCTCAAGGGCAAGACTCTTATTAGCTTGGACCTCGGCTCTATGGTCGCCGGTGCGAAGTACCGCGGCGAATTCGAGGAGCGCTTGAAGGCCGTGCTGGACGAGATTAAGGCCTCGGACGGCCAGATCATTACGTTCATCGATGAGCTCCACACCATCGTGGGCGCCGGTGCGACCGGCGAGGGCTCCATGGACGCGGGCAACATGATTAAGCCCATGCTCGCCCGCGGTGAGCTGCGCCTCGTGGGTGCGACGACGCTCGACGAGTACCGCAAGTACATCGAGAAGGACGCCGCGCTTGAACGCCGCTTCCAGCAGGTCTACGCTGCCGAGCCCTCTGTCGAAGACACCGTCGGTATTCTCCGTGGCTTGAAGGAGCGCTACGAGGTGCACCACGGCATCCGCATCCAGGACTCTGCCCTGGTCGCGGCAGCGGAGCTGTCCAACCGGTACATCACCAACCGCTTCCTCCCGGATAAGGCCATCGACTTGGTCGACGAGGCGGGCTCGCGCCTGCGCATGGAGATTGACTCCTCGCCGCAGGAGATCGACGAGCTCGAGCGCATTGTCCGCCGCATGGAGATCGAGGAACTCGCGCTGAAGAAGGAGTCTGATGCCGCCAGCCAGGACCGCCTGGCCAAGCTGCAGCAGGAACTCGCGGACGAGCGTGAAAAGCTGGGCGAGCTCAAGGCGCGCTGGGCGAACGAGAAGAAGTCCATCGATGATGTCCAGGCCATCAAGGAGCAGCTCGACGAGCTGCGCCGCCAGGCCGAGATCGCGGAGCGCGACGGCGACCTCGCCGCGGCCTCCGAGATCAACTACGGCAAGATCCCGCCGCTGGAGAAGGAGCTGGCCGAGGCCGAGGCGGCATCGGCAGAGCATAAGAACACCATGCTCACCGAGGAAGTCACCCCGGACACCATCGCGGAGGTCGTCTCTGCATGGACCGGCATCCCCGCCGGCAAGATGCTCCAGGGCGAGACCGAGAAGCTCCTCCACATGGAGGACGTCTTGGGCGAGCGCGTCGTGGGGCAGAAAGCCGCCGTCGCCGCCGTGTCTGACGCTGTGCGTCGCGCACGCGCTGGCGTCGCCGACCCGAACCGCCCGACCGGCTCCTTCCTCTTCCTTGGCCCCACTGGCGTGGGTAAGACGGAGCTGGCCAAGGCGCTTGCGGAGTTCCTCTTCGACGATGAGTCGGCCATGGTCCGCATTGACATGTCCGAGTACGGCGAGAAGCACTCCGTTGCGCGCCTCGTCGGTGCCCCTCCGGGATACGTTGGCTACGACGCTGGTGGCCAGCTCACGGAGGCGGTCCGCCGTCGCCCGTACACCCTCGTCCTCTTCGATGAGGTCGAGAAGGCCCACCAGGACGTCTTCGACGTGCTGCTCCAGGTACTCGACGAAGGCCGGCTTACTGACGGCCAGGGTCGCACGGTGGACTTCCGCAATACCGTCATCATCCTCACGTCCAACCTGGGTGCAGGTGGCACGGAAGAGCAGGTCATGGAGGCCGTCAAGCACGCCTTCAAGCCGGAGTTTATCAACCGTCTCGACGATGTGGTGGTCTTCGAGTCGCTGTCCCCGGAGCTGCTCGCCGGCATCGTGGACATCCAGCTTGGCGCCCTCGGCGCACGCCTTTCGGGCCGCCGCCTCACCCTGGACGTCACGCCGGAGGCCAAGTCCTGGCTCGCCGAGCGCGGCTACGACCCGGCCTACGGTGCACGCCCGCTGCGCCGGCTTATCCAGCAGGCCATCGGCGACAAGCTCGCCAAGCTCCTGCTCGCCGGTGAGATTGCCGACGGCGACACGGTCCACGTCGACCGCGCCGCGGATGGTGAAGCGCTCACGCTGAGCGCTTAACCTGCGCCGACGCCGCGTGTCCGGCAACCCTTCGCTCATGTCCCTACACTGTGGGGGCATGAGCATTGCGGTTTCTCCTCAAGACCTGAAAAATCATCTTTATCAAGGCCAGCGCTCCACGGTCGTCTACACCACGTGGGCACCGACCGCGGGCGCAGCGTTCAACCAATTTTCTTCGCTCCACATCCCCACCTCCCACTTCGCTGACACCGCCCTCGCGTTTGCCGGCACCCCCGGCTCCCGCGTGGGCCGCAACCCCCTGCCGGATCCGGACAAACTCCAGAACTGGTTTGAACGCCTCGGATTGCGCGCCGAGTACCCCGTCGTCATCTATGACGACGGCCGCGGACTCTTCGCCGGCCGCGCCTGGTGGACGCTGCGCTGGGCTGGCGTGGGCGACGTCCGCCTCCTCAACGGCGGCTTTGCGGCTTGGCGCCGCGCCGGGCTGGAAACGCTGACCGGCCCCGGCAACCTGCCGCTGCACTCCAACCTCGTGGTCGTGCCCGGCGGCATGCCCACCGCCACGATCGACGAGGTTAAGGAGCATCTCGCGAACCCGGACCCGGAAGTCCAGCTCATCGATACCCGCTCGCCCAGCCGCTTTACCGGCCGCCGCGAGCCTCTCGACCTCAAGGCCGGTCACATTCCGGGGGCCATCAACGTCCCGGAGCGTGAGCTCCATGTGGACGACGAGACGTGGCTGTGGAAGTCCCCGGAAGAAATCCGCGCCGTCTTTGAAACCGCCGGGGTCAACCTCGACACCATCGACAAGGCCATCATCTACTCCGGCTCGGGCAACCACTCCGCGCTGGCCATCGCCGCCCTAGAAATCGCCGGCCTGCCCAGCCCCCGCCACTTCGTGGGCGGCTGGTCCCAGTGGTCCGCCGTGCGCGACAACCCTGCCGAGCGCGGCGACTAACACGCGGGGACGAACACGCAGCAACTAACGCCCAGGAGCGCACCAGGGGACGTAGACTAAGGCACTAATGGCTGTCATACTTCTCCTCCTTGCGCTCCTCACCGGCGGCGCCGGCGCCTACCTGTGGTGGCTGTCCGGTCGCCCGGCTTCCGATGCCCCCGCTCAGCGCCCCGCCGTCTCCGGCGCGTCCGCCGAGGCCCGCGACGCTGCAACCGCCCCAGAGGAAGCAACAGAATCTGAAGACGATGACTTCTTCGGCGAGTGGTCCGACGACTCCCACGGCCTCCAGGACGCACCGAGCGACGCGCCCGTCACCGAGGCCGAGCAGGCTGAGCAGACCGAGGCAACCGAGGAAGCCGAGGACGAGGACGACAACACCGCCGAGGTTTCCGAAGAACCCACCCCCATCATCGACGCCGATCCCGCTCCGACCCATGGCCGCCATGCCGCCTGGACGGACGACGATGACGTTGACCACGACGTTGACGGAGCCCTGTTCGATTCCGAGTCCTCTGACTCGGCGGAGCCCGAGCCGGACGACGCCGACTTTTCCGATACGAACGCTGTCGCCGACGACGCCACCGACAACACCGAGAGCATCGACGAAGAAGACAACGAGGACAGCAACCTCGACAGCGACCTCGGGGACGGCGCTGAGGACGCCGAAGACACCGCATCCGAACCCGAGCTCATCCGCGGTCGTCGCTCGCTGCTGGGAAGCCTGCCCGGTGCCGTGGCCCGTGAGCGGCGTGCCTGGGCTGCGGCGCGTGACTATGACTTCGCGAAGCAGGACGAGTACCTCGTCGACGAATTCACCCGCGGCGCGGCTGCAGGTGGCGCGGCGCCGCACGACGTGGTGGCCGGCCGCGTGCTGGGCCACGAGATGCTGCTCATGGACATCGGCGGCGTCAACGTTATGGCCATGCGCACCGGCGCGGCCTCGGACATCGTCGTCGACTTCCGCCGCACTGGCGCGCTCGAGGACACCGGCGCAGATGATCTCGTTCCCGCCTTCGAGGCCCAGGGCTTTAGCGTCTACGCCTCTGATGCCGCCGTCGCTGAGCGTCTTATCGACGCCCGCGTGCGCACGGCGCTCGACTCCTTCCCGCACGAGGTCACCGCGGTGTGGATGGAGTCCGAATGGGTGCTCGCCCAGATGACCAAGGACGCCCGCGCCGTCGAGTGGGATGCCATGCAGGCACCGCTGGCGCTGCTCGCCGATTGCGCCCGCGTCCTACCGCCGCGCTCGCAGGCCGCGCAGGTACTGCGCCTCGGCGATGGGGACCCCACCCGCTCGATGGAGCAGGAGGCTGTCACCCTGGCCAGCGGCCCAGCCCTCGTGGCGCCGGAACGCGACGAATTCGAGTACCCGCCCGTCGAGCGCCCTGAGGAACCCGTGCCCATGCCTAGCCGCGTGACCTCCGACGTCCGCGGTCCCGTCGAGCTCACCGCGCTCGGCGCGGACGAGGTCGACGCCATCGCGGACGGTAAGGACCACCCCGACATCGACGAGCGCGCCCCGCGCGTGCGCCGCTACCTCGACGGCAAGTCGAGCATCTTTGGCGACGACTAAAACGACGACTAAGAACACTCGGAGACCGCCACGAAACGCCGCGGGCGGTCGAAGTAAGCTGTACACAGACCACTCGCAGACGTAATCAAAGGAGCGCTCATGACCGCACGTGAACTCGATCAGGCCAAGCTGGACCGCCTGGCGGAATTGGTAAAGGAACTCGCCGTCGTCCACGGCAAGGTCACGCTGTCCTCGGGCAAGGAAGCTGATTACTACGTCGACCTGCGTCGCGCGACGCTGCAGCACGAGGCCTCCCGCCTTATCGGTTCGCTCTTGCGCCAGCTCACCGCGGACTGGGATTACGTCGCCGTCGGCGGCCTGACCCTGGGCGCCGATCCGGTTGCGACCTCCATCATGCATGCAGACGGTCGCGACATCGACGCGTTCGTCGTGCGCAAGGAAGCGAAGAAGCACGGCATGCAGCGCCGCATCGAGGGCTTCGACGTTAAGGGCCAGAAGGTTCTCGTTGTTGAGGACACTACGACCACGGGCAACTCGCCGCTTACCGCCGTCGCCGCCCTGCGCGACGCCGGTGCCGAGGTCGTGGGCGTTGCCACCGTCGTCGACCGCGCAACGGGCGCCGCGGACGTCATCAAGGCCGAGGGCCTGGAGTACCGCTTCCTCCTCGGTCTCGAGGATCTGGGCCTTGCCTAAGCCGGGGGCATCGGAAAGCGCGGCGAACCCGTACGCCGAGGGCCGTGGCCCTACCGAGTGGAACGAAGGCCGTCATGGCGTAGGCCCGTGGGAGGGCCCGCTGCCAGACGATCCGCGTTACGACCCGGAGCTGCTCACGGACGGTGACCACCGCAACGTCGTCGACGCGTACCGGTACTGGACGCGCGAGGCGATCGTCGCGGACATCGATACCCGGCGGCATCCGCTGCACATCGCGATCGAGAATTTCGAAAACGACTCGAATATCGGCACCGTCGTGCGCACCGCCAACGCGTTTGCGGTCGATACGGTGCACATTGTGGGTCGTCGCCGCTGGAACCGCCGCGGCGCCATGGTCACCGACCGCTATCAGCACCTCATGCACCACGACACGGTGGGGGAGCTCATCGAATGGGCACACGACCACGGTGTGACCGTCGTCGCCATCGATAACACGCCCGGCTCGGTGCCGCTGGAGACCGCGGAACTGCCCGAAAAATGCCTGCTCCTTTTCGGCCAAGAAGGCCCCGGCGTGAGCGCCGAAGCACAAGATAACGCCGTGATGACATGCTCCATCGCGCAGTTCGGTTCGACGCGCTCCATTAACGCGGGCGTGGCGGCGGGCATCGCCATGCATGCGTGGATCCGCCAGCACGCTGATCTGTCTCGCGCGTGGTAACAAGCGGTATAGAATAGCGATGTTTGTAGTGCGGCCGTCGTGCCGCAGAACCTCACACCGACCATAAGGGACACGCATGAACGAGACGTGGGCACACCGCGCAGACCTCGCGGAAACCGCGATCAACGAGCGCCACGCCTCCGCGGTGTGGGGGCTGCCGCGCACCAATCTCGCCGTTGTGTCCTGGCCGCCGACGCTCAAAGAAAAGCTCTTCATTCACTGGCACTACTGGTGGCAGGCGCACTACCTCGATTGCCTTGTCGATGCCGCCGAGCGTAAGAACACCAAGGCTCGCCGCCGTCGCATCGCGGATACTGTCCGCGGCATTCGCATTCGCAACGTCGAGTCGCTCACGAAGAACCGCTACTACGATGACAAGGCGTGGTTGGCGCTTGCCATGGGGCGTGCTGGCGAAGTTAAGAACATGAAGCGCGCCAAGCGGCTTGGTGCGCTGGAGCTCAACATCGCGGCGGGTCTCGATCCGAAGCTCGGCGTGCTGCCGTGGCGCGAAGGGGAGTCGTTCCTCAACGTGCCCTCCAACGGTCCAGGCGCCATCATGCTCGCGCGCCGGGGACGCATCGCCGAGGCACGCACCATCGTCGACTGGATTTACGACCACCTCATCGATGATGACGGTCTCGTCATGGACGGCGTGCGCATGCGCATGGACGGCCCCGAGATCGTCCGCGTCATCCATCCGTACTGCCAGGGCGTCGTCTTAGGCGCGTGCCTAGAGATCGCGCTGAACCTGCGCGAGCGTGCCGGGGTTACCTCGCTCGAAGACATCGACACCGTCCACGAGGCAGAGCTCGTCGAGGACCTCATGCAGTACCTCACTCGCATTCGCGGCCTCGTCCAGGCGGTAGCGTCGTACCAGGCCACGCCGTCGGGCGTTCTCAACGCGGTGACCGGCGACGGCGACGGCGGCCTGTTCAAGGGCATCCTCGCGCGCTACCTCGCGGACGTCGCCGTGCGCCTGCCGGGCGACTCGCCGGCCAACCGCGCGACGAAGAAGCTCGCCGCCCGCCTCGTGCGTGCCTCGGCTGAGTCCGCGTGGGAGCACCGCCTTGAAGTCGACGGCCTGCCCATCTTCGGCACGGACTGGGCTGCCGATGCCCGCCTGCCGCACAACTACGGCTTCGCCTCGACCACCCTCAGTGAGCGCGTCGGCCTCATCCGCGTCGCTGAACGCGACCTCTCCGTGCAGCTTTCCGGCTGGATGCTTCTTGAGGCCTGCGCACGGATTTATCGCGAGCTGGACATCTAGCCGGCTGCCGCCGTACTCCGCCCACCCACCGGGCGCAACCGCCGTGGCCCGAATGCAGGCTTTCCACCCGAAATTTCACACATTCCCTGTCCCCGCGTGCCCTCGAGATGTGCGAGTGGGCAGGGATTTTGCGTAGCTAGCGACAGATCGGGCACAAAGTACAACAAATGTCACAAAAATTAGGTCGACATGATCCGCTTAACGCGGGCATACTTGGAGGGGTAAACATATCGGCTCCGAACACCCAAGGATGATTCAATGCCTATCGCAACCCCTGAGGTCTACAACCACATGCTGGATACCGCCAAGAAGGGCGGCTTCGCATTCCCGGCTATCAACTGCACCTCCTCTGAGACCATCAACGCAGCACTACGTGGTTTCGCTGAGGCAGAGTCTGACGGCATCATTCAGTTCTCCACCGGTGGTGCGGAGTTCGGTTCCGGCCTGTCCGTGAAAAACAAGGTTGCTGGCGCCCAGGCTCTCGCAGCGTTCGCGTACGAGGCAGCCAAGCACTACGGCATCAACGTTGCTCTCCACACGGACCACTGCCAGAAGGAAGTTCTGGACGAGTACGTCCGCCCGCTCATCGCCATCTCCCAGGAGCGCGTCGACCGTGGCGAGCTCCCGCTGTTCCAGTCCCACATGTGGGACGGCTCCGCTATCCCGATCGACGAGAACCTCGTCATCGCCCAGGAGCTGCTGGAGAAGGCCCACAAGGCCAACATCATCCTTGAGGTCGAGATCGGCGTCGTCGGCGGCGAGGAGGACGGCGTCCAGGCTAAGGCTGGCGCTAACCTCTACACCTCCGTTGAGGACTTCGAGAAGACCATTGACGCACTGGGCACCGGCGAGAAGGGCCGCTACCTGCTGGCCGCTACCTTCGGTAACGTCCACGGCGTCTACAAGCCGGGCAACGTCAAGCTGCGCCCGGAGGTTCTGGACGAGGGCCAGAAGGCTGCTATCGCTAAGCTCGGCCTTGACGCTGACGCTCAGCCGTTCGACTTCGTCTTCCACGGTGGCTCCGGCTCCGAGAAGGAGAAGATCGAGCAGGCTCTGTCCTACGGTGTTGTGAAGATGAACGTCGACACCGACACCCAGTACGCCTTCACCAACCCGGTTGCTCGCCACATGTTCGAGAACTACGACGGTGTCTTCAAGATCGACGGCGAGGTGGGCAACAAGAAGGTCTACGACCCGCGTTCTTACATGAAGAAGGCCGAGCAGGGCATGTCCGAGCGCGTTGTTGAGGCCTGCACCGACCTCCACTCCGTGGGCAAGACGGTCTCCAAGTAAAACGCACGACTCGTCACAGCGGTAAGCGCTGCTGACACCTCCTGAATACCTCCGCACCGCGGCTCATCATCGGGCCGTGGTGCGGAGGCTTTTTCTGCCACCACACCCTTAGGACCATAACCCGCTGTCGCGCCACGGCATGACCGCTAAAATCAGGCATCATGGCGACTGAGAAACAACCTTCCCGCGTGCGACAGACCACCCGCGAAACCTTGCGCACGGTGGATAAGTCGCTCAAAGCTCGTTTTGGCCGCCTGCGCAACCGCTTCGTCTACATTCTGCAGATCACGCTGGGCGCCGGCCTGGCCTTCTTCGTTGCGCACAGCTTCTTTGGTCACTCGCAGCCGTTCTTCGCGCCGATGTCGGTTATCATCATTCTCGGCCTGTCCGGCAGTGACCGCCTCAAGCGCGCCATCGAGCTCTCCGTCGGCGGCATCATCGGCGTCATCGTGGGCACTTTCCTCGTCGACACTCTCGGCACAGGCCCTATCCACATGACCATCATCATTGGCGTCTCCTTACTTATTGCGTCCTTTGTGACGAGTTCGCAGCTGGTGAGCAACCAAATCACTATCGGCGCCATCCTTATCGCCACCATCATGCCGCCGGAGGAGATGGGCGGCCTTTCCCGCGCCATCGACGCAGTCATCGGCGCCGTCATCGGCGTGGTCATGATTGCGCTTATTCCTAATTCACCGCTGCGTGCCGGCCGCGGGGAAGTCTCCAAGGTCCTGCGCGTCGCGAGCTCTGTGCTTTCCGATGTCGCTCAAGGCCTCCGCAAGGACGACCCCGAGGGCATTCGTGACGCCCTCGACGCCGTCCGCGGCACCCAGGCCGATATCAATAAGATGCTCGCCGCCGCGAAGGGCGGCAAAGAGACAGCAAAGGTTTCGCCCTTCCTCTGGGCGTCGAAGCGCAGTATTCGGTCGCTCGAGCGCACCTTGTCCCCGGTGGACAATGCTGTGCGCGGCGTTCGCGTCCTGGCGCGCCGCGCGCGCGTCCTCGCCGAGGATGGCGACCACGTCTCACCCGTCCAGTTGGAACTCATCGAAGAGCTTTCCGATGCCGCCCAAGCCCTTGGCGCCCTCTACTCCGAGTCTGCACGGGAGCAGCGGCTCCACGAAGCAGAAATCATTCCCGAAACCATCCACCAGTTGCGCTCCATCGCAGCGCGCGCCGGAATGGACGTCGTGGCAGACACCCACGTGCTCTCGGCCTACGCCATCCTCGCGCAGACGCGCTCCATCACCGTCGATCTGCTCATGGTCTGCGGCATGTCGCGCGAATCCGCGGTGGCGGCGCTCCAACCGACGTCGGAACACCCCGCCTATCCGCCCGAGGTACACGGCGAATAGCCGAACCTGTATTTTCCCTGCGGATTAAAACTAAGATAATTGTAAGTAGTTGCCTTATACGATTATTGCGGCGCGATAGCATCGGCATGATTTTAAGGTCTTCACGGTTTGTAGGACGATTATCTCCCTTTCTGTTGCAGAACTAATTGGACGGTTGACCTGTGTCGATGCTTTGTGCTCCACGAGAGGTAGGGAGGGGGGATAGATATGAGTCCGTATGAATCTATCGAAAAAGGTACACGTGCCATTATGGCTATGATTCTGGCCGAAAAGTGCTGCTTAACCGGTGAAGTGGGTGGTATACACACTTCGTGAAAGTAAAGTCCATGTGAATTCTGCGACTCGGAAATGTGACCATGAATATAAAAGAAAATGCGTAATAAAATTGCCTCAGATGTTTAACGAAGTGGATGTGCCTACTGACCTGCGGTTACTCCGAGTTGCACATTTCAATCTTCAATTTGACACGTCAACAATCATAAGTTTCTGGTGAGATCCTATTAGATTGCTCTTGGTTTGTTTGGTAGCCTCGCTCCTGCAGTTTGGGCTTAGCTGTGTGTAACCGTCACGCGAGCTGGGTTTCAATTCAGATCTTTTAGGGAGTTTTTCAAAAAAATGAAGCGTCTTTCTATGACCCAGCGCCTGGGTCGTAACGCCATCACCGCCTTCATGGTCGGTGCCATGGCTACGAGCACCGTGGTTGTCACTGCTCCGGCCGCGCTGGCCGAGTCCGGTATTTCCGTGCGGTCCGCGGACAACTTCAAGGCCGTCCAGGATGGTGACAAGTACCTCGGCTCCGAGCTGTCCAATGCAGGCCTGGCCAAGACCGGCAACCTGGGCTGGGGCTGGTGCATCGACGGTGCGTCGAACATACCTGCTCCCACTGCGAACTACGACCTTGGCAAGATGACCCACGCCGTGTGGACCTCCAGCGATGGAAGCCGCATCGTTGACCTCTATGCAGATAACGCTGAGTCGACGCAGCTGCGCAACGCCCTCCTGACCCTTGCCGAGGGCATGTCCGACGGCTACGAGTCTGGCGATCTGGACAAGGCTAAGGAGTACCAGCTCTTCGTCCGTGCGCTTGCAGGTTCCTACAATGGAGAAATCCGCCAGCTTCGCGCTGCGGTCAGGGGCGTATTCAGTGACTACACCGGTGGTTACAATAACCACCTCGCTCGCTTCAAGGAGCTGACCGGCTACACCATCGACAACAAGAACAACCTCTCTTCTGTGGGCCAGCCGGCGAAGACCTACGACAAGTCTGCCTACATCACGATTGGTGCACCGAAGGGCTTCCAGCTCTTCGCTACGAACACCAAGGGCGACCCCAACTATGCGAAGAAATACACCCAGCGCATTCTGACCCCGTACCAGCCGGGTATCAAGGAAAACCCGCCGCAGCCGACCCCGGAAACCACCCCGGCCCAGCCAACCACCGTCACCCAGGCCGTCCCGACCACGGTGACCAAGGATGTTCCGACCACTGCTGTTGAGACCGTGACGGTCACCAAGCCGAACATCACCGAGCGCGTCACTGAGACGGTCACGAACGAGAAGACCACCAAGGAAGTCATCACCGTTCCGGCCGAGCCGACGACCGTCGTGAAGAACGTAACCAACATTACGAACTACTACAACTACTCGAACGTCTCCAACGGCGGCTCGATCGACCTGAACTTCGAATGGTCTCACAACCAGGGTGACGTCAAGATCGTCGAGGGCGGCGAGGACTTCGACGTTAAGGTCGATGAGAACGGCAAGCTCGTTGTCATCGGCAAGAACGGCAAGACCTCTGGCACCGTTGTCGTTGTCATCACTGACAAGAAGGGCAACGAGCATAAGATCACCATCAACGTTGACGGTGGCTCGAACACCTCCACCGAGGTCAACAACTACATCATCAAGATCGGTGATGGCGAGTCCACCAAGCTCATCGATGGCAAGATCGTCATCGTCAACGACTCCAACAAGGATAAGAACGGCAACCCGCTCGTCATTATCGAAAACGGCGCCGTCAAGGTGAATCCGGACCGCACCTCCGGCGGTACCGTCGTCATCAACATCACCGATAACAATGGCAAGGTCATCGGAACCTACACCATCGTTGTGACGGAGCCGACGAAGGTCCAGGAACTGAACATCAACCTGGAGCACAGCGATAACCAGAAACAGACCGGCACCATCGTTATCGACGGCGCAGTGACCTACGAGGTCGAGCAGGGTGGCACGATCATCTCCGTTGACAACAACGGCAAGATCACCCCGAAGGACGGCCAGTCCGGCACCGCGATCGTCATTGTCAAGGACAAGGACGGTAAGGTCATCGGTCGCGTGACGGTCAACGTCACCTACAACGATACCCAGGTCTCCCAGCTCGAGCAGAACATCACGATTGAGGGCAACTCGGCCAACAACACGGATAAGCACAAGTTCACCCTCACCGTCACCGGCGACTACAAGGTCGACTCCTACGAGTCTGACAAGGTCACCGTCACCCTGGAAAACGGCCGTCTCGTTGTCACCCCGGTCGACGGCTTTGTTGGCAAGACCGACATCGTCCTCAAGGATGCCAAGGGCAACACCATCACCATTCACGTGACCGTGACGCCGGCCAAGGAAGACACCACTGAGGTGGCCAACAACAACGTTGAGGTCACCATCAAGGACAACCAGACCTACCAGGTGTCCCGCACCGACATCGTCGGCACGATCACCAAGACCAACGTTGACACGACCATCGCCGATGTCATCCAGGTTCCGGGCGGTTTCGAGGTCGTTCCAGTCAAGGGTGCGAAGGGCACCATCGAGTTCGAGGTCACTCTCCAGGGTGGTTCCACCATCACCTACAAGGTCAACGTTGAGCCGACCGCTCGCTACCTCGATGTCGCAGAGCAGGTCGTCACCATTCCGAACACCCACCCGGGTTTCACCATCAACAAGGGCGAGACCACCAACGTCATCGTTCTCGTTGATGAGAACGGCAAGGAGATCTCCTCCAGCGACGTCATCGATGTCGATGTCAACACCGGTAAGGTCACCCCGAAGAAGGACGCCAAGGGCACGGCGTACATCGAAGAGCGCGACGCACGCGGCAACGTTCTCGTTCGCTACATCGTGAACGTCACCGAGGGCACCGTCGTCAAGGACACCAAGACCGTCACCGAGAAGACCGAGCTCACCATCAACCGCGGTGGCTCCAACACCACTCTGGTTGTCAAGGAAGGCTCTGAGTTCTACGACGTCAAGGAAATTTCTGAGGGTGTCTTCCACGTCGTGACCAAGCTGCCTAACGGCGCTACCTCCGGCAAGATCGTGGTCGAGGAACGCAGCTCCAACGGCACCGTGCTGAAGGAGTACACCATCAACGTGACTCCGGCCGAGAAGACCACGGTCAAGGAGAACTACGCGAACATTTGGAACACCTCAACCGTTGTTGTGACCCCGGGCGCGAGCGACCACACGCTGAAGATCACCTCCGGCGGTAACATCGCGAAGATCGACAAGAACTCCAATGGCACCTGGACCCTCGATCCGAACGATGGCGCAGAAGGCCTCGTGGTTGTTGAAGAGACCACTGCTGACGGCACCGTCGTTGCTCACTACAACGTCACGGTTCTTAAGAAGAACGATGCCGCACAGCCAGGCAAGGGTGGCAACATCGTCATCGACAAGGACTCTGACGTTATCTCCTCCGGCAAGATCACCATCAATGGTTCGGACAAGGCTCCGAACTCCGGTGCTGTCGAGGTGACTCAGGGCAAGGACCTCATCACCGTCACGAAGGATCCGAAGACCGGCGAAATCATCATCACCAAGAAGGACGGTGCCGGCTCGGGTATCGCCGTCGTGGCTGAGAAGGACAAGGACGGCAATGTCGTCCGCGAAATCACCATCACGGTTCGCCCGGATGGCACCATCTCCACCGATGATGTGAAGACCGACAACAAGGGTGGCATCTCCAAGGACGGCGTTGTTGTTGACAACAACGGCTCCACGATTGTGGTTAAGGACGGCGAGTCCGCCGTCGTCCGTGACCAGAATGGCAACAAGCTCGACATCGTCATCGAGCGTAAGTCTGATGGCACCATCGTTCTCCGCGACAAGGACGGCAACATCCTTACGCAGGACAAGCTGAAGGAACTCAGCGGCGGTAACAATGTCATCGTCGTGGTCATCGACCGTAGCGGCCAGGTTGTCAAGGAGTCCACGACGGACGTCACCCCGGACAAGAAGGGCGGCGACGAGGACAATAACAACAACAATGGCGGCACCCAGACCGACAACGGTTCCTCCGGCAAGGACAACGAGGGTTCCTCGAACCCGACGTGTATTGCTACTGGCTTGGCTGCAGGCCTGCCGCTGCTGGCTCTCATCCCGCTGGGTCTCGCTTCCCAGGTGAAAATCCAGCTGCCGGGCGTAGACCAGTTCTCCAACCAGATCAATGGCGCTCTGCGCGACTTCAACACGCAGGCGCAGCGCCAGCTGGGCATTTTCAACCGTGATATCTCCCGCGCTATCGAGGGAGCCCTCGGCGGTGGCGTGAAGGTTCAGGGCACTGAGAACGCTGGTCTCATCCTTGCCGGCACCGCTGCCGTGGGCATCGGTCTGCTGCTCGCTGACGGCGTCATGCGTGCCTGCGGCGCGGAGGAGTACACCTCTTCCCACGCTATCCAGCAGGCGGCTGGCGGCGAGGGTTCCTCTGCTTCCAACGCAACTGAGAAGTAGTCAGCCGCACGGCGAAAGCCCCGGCTCCTCGGAGCTAGGGCTCACGCCCCTGGCGTGAGGGCCCTGAGGCTCGCTGACAGGGCTAACCACTCATAAAAAGACGAATACTCACAACCCGGTGTAAACGGTTTCCCGGGAAGTGAGTATTCGTCTTTTTCGTGTGAAGTGGCGCGCCGTGCACGCTTCAGTGAGGGGCGGCCACCGCGACGGTGCTAGTGACTACCTTTGCCCGTCGTCGGTGAGGAGGGCTGCGGCGGGTGCAAGGCGCGCGGCGACAAGCGCGAGCCGCGTGTGGCTGAGTCGCGCGAACTGGCGAGCGTTGCCTAGACCGCGGTTAGGGTCGTGCGATTTGAAGGTCGCGCAGGTGGCGGTAGAACGTCACGCGGTCCACGGGCCGCTTGGCAGAAACGCCGTCGACGACGACGCGCATCTCGGTGCCGCCGGCTTGGACCGCGCGTCCGGTGCGCACACTCTCGTGGTCGAGGGCACCGGGTTCCGGCGTGTGCCGGTTCCGCAGACGCGCGAGGAAGCCCTTGGGAGCGGGTGGCTCGCCGTAGAGGGGACCGAGCGCTGTGGCGGCGACGATACCGGGGGCGTCGAGCATGGGCACGAGACGAGTGCCCCACGCGCCGGCGCCGGCTTCCTGGCGCACGAGCACGGCGTCATCGACGATGATTTCGCCGGTGATTTCGCCGCCATCCCAGGAACAGATGGCCGCGGAACCAGCGATGGCGAGGCCGGAGTCGTTGCGGATGAGAGGCACGGGACGCACGGGTGCGGTGAGGGCCACGGACCATGCGGCCTCGGCATCGGTGGGCAGTCCCCAGTTGTGGGCGGCGGTGGAGGCGGAGGCTGGGGTAGAGGGGGCATCGGCAAGCTGGGCGGGCACGAAGCCGAACTCGACCCACATGTAGTCCGCGCGCATGGCGCGCGTGAGAACGGCAGACAGCGCAGCGTCCGTGCCGACAACGACGGTGCGCAGGGGCTCCGGTATGGGCTGCGGGGCGAGCTGCGGGGTGCCGAGGTGAGAGACGTCGGGCTGCGCGGCAATCTCGTCGAGCGAGGGCGTGGGGTCCTCCGGGAGAATCTCTGTCGCGAGGGCATCCATGACCTTGAGTTCCTGGCGGGTGGGGATCGCGGAAAGATCGTGGACGTGAGCGTCCTTGGGTAAGGAAGCGGGAAGCGGTGCGTCGGTGCCGCAGCGCAGGACGAGGTACGTCATGAAAGACCCCTTGGATGAAATATGAGTAGTGAGTTTTAAGCCTACAAAATGTGGGCGGGGGTGATTCAGTCGCGGCGCCCACACATGCGTGAGTTAGTTGTTTGGGCCACGTAACGGTAAACTGGCCCAGTTACATTGCCCCCTTTTGTTGCGCTAAGCGGGGCGCTGTCGCGCTCGCAACCTTGAGTTCTAACCCCAAGAAGGCCTGAGGTATATATGGATATCGAATTTTCTCTCATTCAGTCGGTGGGTTTTTCCATCGTCGTGCTCATCATTGGCATGTGGCTCAAAAGGCGTATCTACTTCTTTGAGCGCTTTGCCATTCCGTCGCCGGTTATCGGCGGCTTTTTGTTTGCCATCATCAATCTGATCCTGCGCCAGACCGGGCTGGCGAATATCACGTTCGACGTGACCGTTCAGTCCTTCTTTATGGTCATCTTCTTTACCTCGGTGGGCTATGGCGCCTCCATCAAGATGCTCAAGAAGGCCGGCCCGAAGGTCATGGTCTTCCTCGTGCTGTGTACGGTGCTGTGCTTCTTCCAGGATCTCGTGGCCGTGCTCCTCGCGCCGCTCGTGGGTGTGTCCAAGGACCTCGCGCTCATGACGGGCTCGGTGTCCATGACTGGTGGCCACGGCGTGTCCGGCGCGATTTCCCCGCTCGTGGAGGAATCCGGCGTCACGGGTGCAGAGACCGTCGCCTACACCTCCGCGACGTTCGGACTCGTGGCCGGCTCCCTCCTGGGCGGCCCCATCGCTAATCGCCTCATCCTCAAGCACCAGCTCCACAAGCAGGAGTCGGAGAAGGTCCACATCGACACCTCTCTTCTCGAGCAGGGCGTACGCAAGCTGCGCCAGGACCGAATTATGCACGCGTTCATCGTGATCCTGCTCGCCATGTTCATCGGCTCCTTCATCACGGACTTCCTCAACACGTGGGTCGGCACCTTCACGGAAAAGGCCGCCTTCCCCGTCTACCTGGGCACCATGCTCGTGGCCGTCTTCTTCCGCTATATCAACGATAAGTACGAGCAGCGCGAATACGAAGAACTCGTGCCCGTCCAGGAAGTCGAAATCGTGGGCACCGTGGGCCTCAACATCTTCCTGGCTATGGCGCTGATGAACGTCCGCCTGTGGGAGCTTGCCGATGTCGCCGTGCCCCTTCTCGTCCTTCTCCTCGGCCAGGTCATCCTCATGGCCACCGCCGCGTACTTCATTACCTTCCGCGTTATGGGCAAGAACTACGATGCCGCCGTGCTCGTCGCCGGCCAGGTCGGCTTCGGCATGGGTGCCACCCCCAACGGCATGGCCAACATGGAATCCGTCACCACCAAGTTCAAACCTTCCCCGCTCGCCTTCTTCATCGTGCCCATCGTCGGCGGCATGTTCATCGACTTCACCAACTTGTTCATTATTCTGGGCTTCCTCAACTTTGCGTAGTACTCGTCTCCGGTGCCGGCTGACGTCTCGTGGAGTCAAGCGCAGCTGAACAGGCGTAAATGGTGTGAGCCAGATGGTGTATTTCACCCTCAAATGAGACAAATACACCATCTGCCTCACACCATCTTTATTTGTGCTCGGTCGGCGCTCATTGAATTGGCTATGCGCGGCCGGTAGACGAGGTCGTTACATGAAAGCTCGCCGCCGGATTGTCACGCCAAAACAGGCGAAAGCCCCGGTTCCTCCTAAAAGTCGCCGAGGCTTTCGGTGAGACTAGCTAGTCAGCCAGTTCCAGACCCGCTCGATAGTATCGTGCAGGCCAGTGGCTGCCAGCGTCCCGAGGGGCTTGGTTGCGATTGTGGTAACAATCGCAGTCAGGGCCTTCTTCTTATCCTTGCCACGCTCAGGCGGCTGAGAGTCAGAAGTGGAGATGTGTCATCTCACCTCCCTCCGTCAGGTAGGTGGAACTCCGCACCTGGCGGTGCGAAGAAAAACAACGGCCCCGACCCCCATATATGGCGGTGGGGACCCCGGGCGACCCCGGTTGACAGTACCGTCAAAAGGGGAGAGCTTGCGCTCTCGCGGGCCAGATTACACAAAGTTGCAAGGAGTGAGGCGTTGAATCGGCTTCGCGTGGCCGGTAAGCTGGGCCGTGACATGAAAGCTCGCCGCCGGATTGTCACGCCAAAACAGCGGAAAGCCCCGGTTCCTGGTAAAGATCCCGGGACTTTCCAGTGAGACTAGCTAGTCAGCCAGTGCCAGACCTGCTCGATAGTATCGTGCAGGCCAGTGGCTGCCAGCGTCCCGAGGGCCTGGGCGAAGATCGTTCCCGCGAACTTCTTCCAGGCCTTCTTCTTATCCTTGTCGCCCTCAGGCGGCTGCGAATTAGAAGCGGACATGTGTCATCTCACCTCCCTCCATCAGGTAGGCGGAACCCAACGCCTCAGCGCTGACGATGGCAGTTGGCCCCCGACCCCCATATATGGCGGTGGAGACCCCGGGCGAAACCCGGTTGACAGCACCGTCAGAAGGGGAGAGCTTGCGCTCTCGCGGGCCAGATTACAGAAAAATAGATGGGTAAGGCGCACGGTCATGTCGACCCCTGCGACCAACTGCCGCCATGGAGCAGCGACCATTTCGATGGATAACCCGGCTGACCGCGCGGCCATCGCTAAGATTCTTGAGCTTGTTGTTTGGACGGAGTCTGAAGATGGGCGCAAGAAATGTGGAATGTCCTCGGCGATGGTTGTGACTAGACATCTGCCGCGCCGCCTAGGCCGTGGGTTCTATAGCTTGGCAGAGCGGCTTTACCTTCTTCCACCTGGCGCAAACGCGCAACAGTGAGAACAGATGTGGTGGGCTGAGGTTGCCAAGCTTGAGAACTTTTATGGGCCCGCCGGCGACGGTAGTCGCTGCCTGGTTCTCGCTGGGACGCGTAATTACACCCACATAATCGCGTCCAGGTAATGAAAACTATTGTGCGACCGGGTACGATAGGGCAGTATTTTGATCGTAGCGGCTGCGGTCGGCCGTCGAGAGACGGCACGATAAACGCAACCCACGCAATCGGCCCATCAGGGCTAGGGAAGTGAACGAAGCAACATGGCAGCTATCGTGATTGTCGGCGCCCAGTGGGGCGACGAGGGCAAGGGCAAGGCCACCGATATCCTGGGTGGCCGCGTGGACTACGTGGTCAAGCCCAACGGCGGTAACAATGCGGGCCACACCGTGGTCGTCGGCGGCGAGAAGTATGAGCTCAAGCTCCTTCCGGCCGGCATCCTCTCCGAGAACGCCACCCCGGTCCTGGGCAACGGCACGGTTATCAACCTTGAGGCCCTCTTCGACGAGATCGACGGCCTTGAGGCCCGCGGCGCAAATGCTTCTCGTCTGCGCATCTCCGCCAACGCGCACCTCGTTGCGCCGTACCACCAGACGCTCGACCGCGTGCAGGAGCGCTTCCTGGGCAAGCGCGCCATTGGCACCACCGGCCGCGGCATTGGCCCGACGTACGCTGACAAGGTTGCTCGCATCGGCCTGCGCGTCCAGGACGTCTTCGATGAGTCCATCCTGCGCCAGAAGATCGAGTCTGCGCTCGACATCAAGAACCAGATGCTGGTGAAGATGTACAACCGCAAGGCCATCGACGCTGACCAGATCGCGGAGTACTTCCTGCAGTACGCGGACCGCCTGCGCCCCATGGTCATCGACGCGGAGCTTGAGCTCAACAAGGCGATGGACGAGGGCAAGCACATCCTCATGGAGGGCGGCCAGGCCACCATGCTCGACGTGGACCACGGCACCTACCCGTTCGTGACCTCCTCCAACCCGACCGCCGGTGGCGCGTCCGTGGGCTCCGGCATCGGTCCGACTCGCATCACGCACGCCCTGGGCATCATCAAGGCTTACACTACCCGCGTCGGTGCCGGCCCGTTCCCCACGGAGCTGCACGATAAGTGGGGCGAGTACCTGCAGACCACCGGCGGCGAGGTGGGCGTCAACACCGGCCGCAAGCGCCGCTGCGGGTGGTACGACTCCGTCGTCGCACGCTACGCCACCCGCGTCAATGGCTTCACGGACTACTTCCTCACCAAGCTCGACGTGCTCACCGGCATCGGTGAGATCCCGATCTGCGTGGCCTACGACGTCGACGGCAAGCGCTTCGACGAGATGCCCATGACCCAGTCTGACTTCCACCACGCCGTCCCGATCTACGAGACCATGCCGGCCTGGGATGAGGACATCACCGACTGCACGACCTTCGAAGAGCTCCCGCAGAAGGCTCAGGACTACGTCCTGCGCCTTGAGGAGCTTTCCGGCGCCCGCTTCTCCTACATCGGCGTCGGCCCCGGCCGCGACCAGACCATCGTGCGCCACGACATCCTGGCGGACTAACCTCAGCTTTCCGATGCCCTCGTCGCCCCGCGTTTCTGCGGGCGCGGCGGGGGATTTTGCATGCCTTCAGGTTTCCGATTGCTGAGATAAACCTTAGAGAAAATCGGCCTGAGTGTGTCACACGGGTATTTTCCCCCGAAAATAGAACACTTCAACGCCGTGCGGGGGTTAGGTGGGGAAGTTTCAAAAAGGTCCGTGTTCACAACAGTTGCCTCTTTGGCGGTTATATTTTTCAACAACAATCACCAACTAGACCAAAGGGTAAAAGGCCTCTGGCATGGAATCCTCAGATACTATCTAATATGTGGGCAATATCACAATTAAGTGCTCTCTCGGCAGTGGTACCTTGTGAGCTGGCCTTTCTCTCAATAACTGCGCATAAAAGCTGTAATTTCACGCGGAATCCATTGGCTGGATGTGGGGGGTAGTGGTGGAACCTGTGAATCCACCTTAGGATTGTTTCTAGGTATTTCGTGAGAGTTTCTAAGTGCTTATCTTAGGGACACTGCCGCTCTCTTGCTGGTATCGAAATTCCACTTGGATTATCCGCCGTCCTACTTCGCTCGCGGTGATCTAGGTTCCCCTATTCGTCTTTCTAGGAATGGATTTTCTGTTGAAGTTTAATTTTGATGCTTCCCAGGCTCCGCGCAGTACGTCTGCGTTGGCTCTCCAGGGTCTCGGCTTCAAGGGCCGTATGCGTAATCTCATCGCTGGCGGTGCTGCTTTCGCCATCGCCGCGACCGGTACGGTTGTTGTACCGAACATGATTGATACCGTGCCTGCTGCTGTTGCACAGGATGCTGCTACTGATGCAGCTAACAACACCCCTGCAGATATGCCGGGTTCTTCTGAAGCCACGGCCATTCGTGCTGACGGTGTCTGGGGTCAGAAGCAGGGGTACCAGGGTGAGGTCTTTAAGCAGTACGGTGGCGGTCTTGGTGCCCGCAACGGCGACGATGTCCTCATGCCAGGTGTGAAGGTCTTCCTGCAGTGGATCAATGGACAGGGCGTCGTTTCGCCGGTGTACTACACGGTGTCTGATTCTGAGGGCAAGTTTGTCTTTGACCTTTCCAAGCCGGTGAAGGACGCTAATGGCGGAGAGTACGGGTTTGACCTTGCAGGAGACAGTAAGTTTCAGCTTCGTACGTGGGCTGAGAATCCCGACCCGGCGCGCCTTATGCAGGTTAAGACCGGTGACATGATGGCTGGCCGTTTCCACGGCAGACTTTCTCGTAAGAATGAGTCTTGGGACTTCACTGCCGGCATTAACCGCGTCGTCAACAGCATGGTTGTCTTCGAGGAGAAGCCGAACGTTGACGGTTGGCTTGCTAAGCCGGAGGCACAGCGAACCGAAGCCGGTAAAAACACCGGTAAATACGGTACTGTTCGCGGTAACGTCTGGTGGGAAAACCGCGAGGCTGGCGGAACGCTGGCCAACCAGTACTACAAGGACACAGAGTTCAACGACCGCGCGGCCACGGATACGAAGGTTGTTGGGTCTTACGTAAATGATGAGGTCGCCCGTCAGTTTGACGCTTGGAAGGATGCCAATGCTGGCTTCACTCCTGACGAGTTTGCGTCAGCTCAGAAGCAGATTGTCGCTGACTACGAGGCGGAAAACGGTGCTGGGTCCGCTATCGCAGAATCGGTTGTTGCAACTGTGGCTTCGAACGGCGACTACTACATTCCATTCAATGGCCTGTATGGCGTGTCTCGCGATAAGCAAAACTCCGGAGCCTCCATTTCCCACACGATCTCTGATGAGGAATACGGTACCGTTGTGCCGGACTCGGACGTTGATCATGGCAGCCTGATGAAGTGGAATGGCACGGTCGGCCAAAAGCATCGCCACATCAACTCGGATTACTTGTACGTGTACCCTGTGATCGAGGGCGACCGCGATGTGTGGATGAACTCGTTCCAGAACAATATGTTCCAGTCGCCTGAGCTTGCTACCGCTGTTAACGCACTGGAATCCTACAATATTTCGAACGTCAAATTCGCTGTGTTCACTGCAAATCCGATGCATGACATCACGAACTATGATCTGTCGAGTCGGATTGCGGGTCCGGGAGACACTGCGGTCAACACGACTACTGGACTGAACCCGTTCAATGACTACGTTATCCAGTGGTACGCAGATGGCGTTGCTATTGGCGGTGCTTCGAAGACAGTAAAGGCCAACGAATCAGGCACGCTCGAGTCAGTTCCGTTCACGGTTCCGGAGGACCTTGCAAAGGCAACTGTCTATTCGTCGCAGGTTTTTGCTGCTGATGCTTCTGGTAAAGCAACTGGTACCGTGCTTCTCGCGGACTCTTTCCTGGCTGATCCGGCATACATCGATTACCCAACGGTCACGGGAACCGCAGGTTTGAAGGCTCTCACTTCGACTCCCAAATTCGATAATCCGAACACGGATAAGACTGAGACGATTCCGCAAGGTGCTAAGTTCGCCTTCTCGGATCCTGCGGCAGCAGAGAAGCTCGGCGTTACGATCGACCCGGATACGGGCGTAATCACTTGGCCTAAAGATAAACAGGTTAAGGGCGAGACGCAGGTTGCGGTCACCGCAACTTGGACGATTCCTGGCACGGATACCGTCGTGAATCGCACAGTGAACGCCGATTTCAACTTGAAGCCCACGACGGATTCTGTGGATCCGAAGTATGCGGATGATA
>NZ_KQ961746.1:0-5960 GCF_001563605.1 Corynebacterium sp. CMW7794 | reverse complement strand
ACGGTGACGAGCTCAACACCAAGGTGGATGAGTCCGGTAAGACCGTTGCGGATCCGAACCAGACGGATGAGAAGACTGATCCGAACATGAAGCCGGAGGAGGTTGTCTCCCCGGATTGGGAGGATGGCTCTACCACTCCGGATACTGAGATCAAGCTGCCGAACAAGGGTGGCGCTGTCGCTGATGGCACCACGACCGAGGTAACTGGTCCGGGCACGGCAGACATTGATGCTGAGGGTAACTTGGTTGTGACCCCGAGCAAGGATGCGAAGCCGGGTGACAAGATTGTCGTTACCGTCAAGGACAAGGACGGCAAGGTCATTGACACCGTCACGGTAAAGGTGACGGAGCCTGCGGCTACGGACGCCCCGGATTGGAAGGATGGTTCCACCACTCCGGATACTGAGATCAAGCTGCCGAACAAGGGTGGCGCTGTCGCTGATGGCACCACGACCGAGGTAACTGGTCCGGGCACGGCAGACATTGATGCTGAGGGTAACTTGGTTGTGACCCCGAGCAAGGATGCGAAGCCGGGTGACAAGATTGTCGTTACCGTCAAGGACAAGGACGGCAAGGTCATTGACACGGTGACCGTCACGATTGAGAAGGCCAAGGAAGGTCTCAACCCGAAGTGCATCCCGGCGATTGCGACCACGTCGTTGCCGCTGCTGCTCCTGATTCCGGTTGGCCTCGCCGACCAGGTGAATATCCCGGGCATGGCGCCGATTAAGGCTCAGTTCGAGAAGGCGCTCGGCAATGTGAACTCCCAGATTGCTAACGCCAACTCGCAGTTGCAGAAGCAGCTGGGCATCTACAAGGGCCCGTTCGCTAAGCAGGCTGCTGACCTTAATGCGCAGCTGCAGAAGTACGGTCCGATGGTGGGCCAGGTTGCAGGCGGCATCGCCCTCGCAGCCGCTGGTATCCTCGCGCTGAGCTGGGTTATTGACTCCTGCCTGCCGGCTGGTCAGGGTTCCTCCAAGGATGAAGGTTCCTCCGCTTCCTTCGATGGTTCTTCCCTGTCTTCCGAGATTGAGGCGGACACCAACGGTAACTCCTCGATCACCCCGAAGGATGGTTCTTCCAAGAAGTAATCCTTTAAGGTAGGTTTCTCGTGAACCTCTGGTGAGCATTGCTCACCGGTATGCGCAAGCCCCAACCACCGCAGTGACTGCGGTGGTTGGGGCTTGCGGCGATCTTGGGGGAGGGGGCATCGGCAAGCGAGCACGCCCGTGACACTGCGCGCCCTGCCAATAGGGCTGCACCCAGGCGTGGAATAATGGCCACAATGTCTATTTCAGGGTCCCTCGAAGGAGAATCCACCATGACCACGCCGCAGCCTGCTGCTGACTTCGTTGGCACGCCACTTGCCCGCAATGCCACCCGCGTGTTGCTCCTCGGCGCCGGCGAGCTGGGCAAGGAGTTGGCCAGCGCGTTCCAGAACTTAGGCCTCGAGGTCCACGCGGTGGACCGCTACAAGGGCGCGCCGGCGCAGCAAGTCGCGCACTTCGCATACGTCGCGGACGTCAACGATGAACAGGCGGTGCTCAACCTCGTCCGCGAGGTGCAGCCGGACTTCGTCGTGCCTGAGGTCGAGATGGTCGCGGTGAGCGCGCTCAAGCAGCTCGAGGAGGAAGGCCAGGCCGTTGTTGTCCCCACGGCACGTGCGTGCGAGCTCACGCAGGACCGCGCGAGCATGCGCGCAGCCGCGGAGTCATTGGGCCTGCCCGTCTCGGCGTATAAGTTTGCAGAGAGCGAGGAGGAGCTCGCCGCAGCCTGTGAGGAGCTCGGCTACCCGTGCATCGTCAAACCCGATACCGCGACCTCCGGCCGCGGCCACATGATTGTGCGTGATGCTGCCGATGCCCCCGAGGCCTGGACCGCAGTCCACCGCGTCGTCGGCGACCATCACCGTCTCGTCGCCGAGCGTTTCGTCGACTTCGATTATGAGGCCACCATCCTGGCCGTGCGTTCCATCGATCCGGAGACGGGCGAGTTGGCCACGTGGTTTAGCGAACCCATCGGCCACCGCCACGCGAACGGCGATCTCATGGAGGCGTGGCAGCCCCTTGCGATGAGCGAGGATGCCCTGGACAACGCCCGCTCCGTCGCGGCGCGTATCTCCAATGAGCTCGGCGGCCGCGGTGTGTACGGCGTCGAGGTCTTCGTCGCCGGCGACGACGTCTACTTCTCTTCGGTCTCGCCCCGGCCTTCCGATACCGCCATGGTCACCGCGTACACGCAGCGCTTCAGCGAGTTTGAGCTTCATGCCCGCGCCATCCTGGGCTATCCGATTGACGTCACCCTCGTGAGCCCCGGCGCCTCCGTGATCCTGCATGCGGATTCCGATATTCAGGACGTCGCCTACACCGGCCTTGCCGAGGCCCTCGCCTATGAAGAAACGGACGTGCGTCTCTTTGGCAAGCCCGGCGCCTACGTCGGCCGCCGCATGGGCCTGGTCACCGCCACCGGTGAGACCGTTGACCTCGCCCGCGATCGCGCTAACCTCGCGGCCACCAAAATCTCCGTCACCGCGACTCCTGAGGAGTTGTAGACCCTAGCGGCGAATCATGGGCACGTGGGGCACGCCCTCGTCGTCGTACTGAGGACCGCAGACGTCAAAGCCGTAGCCGCCGTAGTAGTCGGTGAGCGGCTTTTGGGCGGTGAGGTAGAGCGGCAGTGGGGTAGAGGGGGCATCGGCAAGCTGGAGGGCTTGTTCCATGATGCGGCGGGCGACGCCGGTGCCGCGCGCGGCAGGGGTCACGGCAAAGCGACCGAACTGGAGGACCTCCTCGCCGTCAATCGTGGACGGGTAGACGCGGCCGACGCCGAGCACCGCGCCGGAGTCATCCGTGGCGAGAAGATGACGCGTGGTCGCCGCGGCGTCCGTGTCATCAATCTCGGCGTAGGGGACCTGCTGCTCGTGGACGAAGATATCCACGCGCAGCTTGTAGAGTGCATGGACCTGCAAGGGACTGAGCTCGTGGAGGGACGCGACGGTTATCGAATCTGTCATGTGACGCATTCTACGTCTGTGACGTGGTTCAAGATTTTCTCTTGTCCGTGGTCAAGTCGGTAAGGTAGAGACGATCACTATTCGGGCGCGCCAGTGACGCGCGCCATATTGTGCTATAGAAAAGGATTTTCCTATGACCGCCTCCCGTTCCGCGCTCGTGACCGTTGCTGGTCGCAGCTTTGATGGCCTTGACGTCGACGCTCTTGCTACGACCCTGGGGCTCGAGGCGACGTCCGTTGAAGGCCTGTCTTCCGTCCCCGAGATCGTCGCGGCGGGCCCGCGCATCCAGGGGCTCATCCGCGGCACGGGCGACTCCCACTTCGACGCGATTTCCGCCGCGGCACTGGGCGTGCCGCTCATCATCGTCGGCTCCGGTGTTGCCGCAGACCTCGCGCTGCGCCACGCCAAGGAGCTGCGTGCTACCGCCGTTGCCGTGGACAGCCTAGACAAGGTGCCGGGGGCGCTCGCCCCGATTGGCGCGCTGGAGCCCGTCATGTCCCCGTCCGTCTTCGAGGCCCAGTTGCTGGAGAAGGCGAAGGCCGTGGGCGCGCACATCGTGCTGCCGGAGGGCGACGATGACCGCATCCTGCTCGCCGCGGGCCAACTGCTCGCGCGCGGTATTGCCAAGCTCACCATCCTGGGCGACCCGGAGACGATTACGGTTCGCGCGAGACAGCTCGGCGTGGATCTCTCGGACGCGACGCTCATCAACCACCTCACCTCGCCGCTGGCCGAGGAGTTCGCAGAGGACTTCGCGGAGCTGCGTAAGAAGAAGGGCGTGACCATCGAGCAAGCGCGCGAGACGATGAAGGACATCTCCTACTTCGCGACGATGATGGTCCACAAGGGGCTGGCGGACGGCATGGTTTCTGGCGCTGCCCACACCACGGCGCACACCATCAAGCCGTCCTTCCAGATCATCAAGACCGTTCCGGGCGCGTCCGTGGTCTCCTCCATCTTCCTTATGGTCATGCGTGGACGCCTGTGGGCGTTCGGTGACTGCGCCGTGAACCCCAACCCGACCGCGGAGCAGCTGGGCGAAATCGCCGTCGTCTCCGCGCGCACGGCTGCCCAGTTCGGCATTGACCCGCGCGTGGCCATCCTGTCCTACTCCACGGGCACCTCGGGCTCCGGCCCGGACGTGGACCGCTCCGTCGCCGCAGTCGAGGCCGCGCGCGCCTTGGACTCCACCGTCAAGGTCGACGGCCCCCTGCAGTTCGACGCCGCCTGCGACCCGGGCGTGGCTGCGAAGAAGGCCCCGGATTCCGAGGTCGCCGGCCAGGCCACCGTCTTTGTCTTCCCGGACCTCGAGGCCGGCAATATCGCCTACAAGACGGCGCAGCGCACCGCTGGCGCGCTGGCCGTGGGCCCCATCCTGCAGGGCCTCAACAAGCCCATCAACGATCTCTCCCGCGGCGCGACCGTCCCGGACATCGTCAATACCGTCGCCATCACTGCAATTCAGGTAGGAGCGTAAATAGCCTTGTCGTACGTACTCGTCCTCAACTCTGGTTCCTCCTCCGTCAAATTCCAGCTCGTCAACCCCGAGAACGCCGCCACGGACGCCCCGCTCGTGTCCGGCCTGGTCGAGCAGGTCGGCGAGCCCATGGGCGCTGTCACCGTCAAGACGGGCGGCGAGGCTTACAAGGAAGAGCTGGAAATCCCCACGCACTCCTTCGGCCTCGAGCGTGCCTTTGAGATCATGCACGACCACGGTGTTGGCCCCCAGGATGTCGACGTCATCGCCGTCGGCCACCGCGTCGTCCACGGCGGCAAGCTCTTCTCCGAGCCGCAGCTCATCACCGACCAGATCGAGTCGATGATCGAAGACCTCATCCCGCTGGCACCGCTGCACAACCCGGCGAACCTGGACGGCATCCGCGTCGCGCGCGCCATGCTGCCCAACATCCCGCACGTGGCGGTCTTCGATACCGCGTTCTTCAACCACATGCCGCCAGCCGCTGCGCTGTATGCCATCAACAATGAGGTTGCCTCCCAGTACGACATCCGTCGCTACGGTTTTCACGGCACCTCGCATGAGTTCGTCTCGCAGCAGGTCCCGAAGTTGCTGGACCGCGACCCAGGCCACGTTCACCAGATCACGCTGCACCTGGGCAACGGTGCCTCGGCCGCCGCCATCCGCAATGGCCGCGCTATCGACACCTCCATGGGTCTGACCCCGCTGGCCGGTCTGGCCATGGGTACCCGTTCCGGTGACATTGACCCTGGCATCATCTTCCACCTGGCTCGCCAGGCGGGCATGTCTATCGATGAGATCGACAACCTGCTCAACAAGCAGTCCGGTGTCAAGGGCCTGGCTGGCGTCAACGACTTCCGTGTTCTGCGCGAGCGCATCCAGAACGAGGACCAGGACGCGTGGCTGGCGTACAACATCTACATCCACGCGCTGCGCCGCTTCATTGGCGCGTACATGATCGCGCTCGGCCGCGTCGACGCGATTACCTTTACCGCCGGTGTGGGCGAGAACGACACGGAGGTCCGCCAGGACTCCCTGTACAACCTCGACATGTACGGCATCCACTTTGACAAGGAAGCCAACCTCTCGCCGTCGCGTGAGCCGCGCATGATTTCCACGCGCACCTCTCCGGTGAAGGTCTTCGTCGTACCCACCAACGAGGAGCTCGCCATCGCGCAGAAGTCCGCCGCCGTGGCCGCCATGGCACGCGAAGCGGGACTTTATTAGGAACGGCGTTACAGGAAGACTCCTGGGAATTTTCGCATGTCTGCGTCTTTGCGCCGTGTGGGCTGTTCGCACGGCGCAGCACCGCTAATTTTTTGCCGCCGCGACCCCGTTCGCGCAGCTAATTCCCAGTATCTTTTGGGTGCCAAATAGAATGTGCAGTCCTCCGCTTGCCGGAGGGCTGTACTCGTTTTAGCGTGTGGTGCATGACCATTATGGGGGAGCTGGCCAGCCTGTTGGCCCGGG
>NZ_KQ961745.1:0-1764 GCF_001563605.1 Corynebacterium sp. CMW7794 | reverse complement strand
TGTGATGTCTAGTGACTTCTTGGACTCGGAGTCCATTGACTTTTTGGACTCGGAGTCCAATTAGTTTTTTGACGCGGAGTCCAGGAAGTTTATGGACAGGATGTCTAACGACTTTTTGGGCTCTGGCTTCTTGAGAATGTGGGGATGGCAATTCCCATTACTCTCCGCAAGAAGATAGCGGATTTCGATCCCATCCGTGAGGGCATCACGGTCCAGCAGTTCTGCAAGAACATCGGCGTATCGAAGCAGACGTACTACAACATCAAAGCACGTATCGCCGAACGTGGGCGGGCTGGCATCGTGCCGGACAGCACGGCACCGCTGAACCCGCGACGGGTCTACGATGACAAGATTCGACAACAGGTCCTGCAAGCTCGCGGTACGTTACAAGCCCGCGGCCAAGACTGTGGCCCATGGTCAATCTTCTATTTCTTCCTCGATGAACTCGGCTACGACCAACCACCGTCGCGAGCTTTAATCGCACAATGGTTGCACGAGGCTGGCGTCGCTGACATCAATGCACGTAAACGACCGCGTAAGTCCTACAGGCACTTTGCCAGGGGCCAAGTCAATGAACTGTGGCAGATCGATGCGTTTGTCTACAGACTCTTCGATGTGCCTCACACGCAGGTGACTATCTACCAAGTTATCGACGATGCCAGCCGCTTCGACGTCGGCTCCCAAGCTTTTGGAACTCCAGAAAACGGCACCGATGCCCGCATCACGCTAAGTGGAGCCATTGATGCTTACGGACTTCCCCAAGAAGTCCTCTCTGACAACGGTGATGCCTTTGCCACCTACCATCGCGGCCGGCTGTCGCAAACCGAACGCTGGCTCGCCAGCCTGGGAGTTCAATCAAGTGCGGGTTTTGCTCCCACGACGCAAGGCAAAGACGAGCGATCGCACCAAACCATGACCAAGTTTTTGGATGCTCGTACCCCCACGACGCTGGCGCAGGTCCAACAGCTGATTGTCGACTACCGCAACTTCTACAACACACGCCGTCGTCACCAAGGACTTCTTAGGGGCAAGATGCACATCACCCCAGCCCAAGCCTGGGAGATTATCTCGCATGCCCAGTCACCGACGCAGCCGATTGACCCGGATGTTTTATGGACGAAAATCGCGAAACAATATCACCGGATTCACCCCGACAACCAGGCAGATACCTTAGCAGCCGACACGGTGGTCGCGACAGACAATGCCCTGCCTGAAGTTGCAGCTTCAAACAGGGCACCAGGCAACGACACTCAGGCGATCCAGCAAGATACACCCCATGCCGATTCCTCAACCGTAATGCCAAGCTCTACCGGTGTAAATGCACTCTGGCCTATCCCGGACAAGCTGTGGATCAACAAAAGCGGGGTGGTACGCGTCATGGGACACGGCCTCTACGTCGGGCTGCGCTTTAAAAATCGAGCCATCTACAGCAGCGTAACCGATGACTATGCGGAATTTTTTACTGATCACGACGGTGAGAAACTGTTTTCATTTCCGCTACCGATCCAACTGAATCAGCGTCCACCCGGCGGTCAAATCAACATAAACCACGTTGTCGGCATGTGGCACCGACAACCCCCAGAGCTAAAACCCAACCTCTCTGGGCCACGGCCAAGCCGCCGGGAGAAGCCAAGCTAGCACCAGTACAAAAACTCCGTGGACTCCCCGTCCAAAAAGCGGGGAGACTCCACGTCCACAAAGTCCCTAGACTCCGAGTCCAAAAAGTAGCTGGACTCCCAGTCCAAAAACCTCATGGACATAACA
>NZ_KQ961744.1:0-1555 GCF_001563605.1 Corynebacterium sp. CMW7794 | reverse complement strand
GGCTCATCCCCGCTCACGCGGGGAGCACCGCCGCAACAGCCGCTTCAGCCGCACGCATTTCGGCTCATCCCCGCTCACGCGGGGAGCACTGCGACCTCGACGGGGACGCGTCCGCGTGCTGGGGCTCATCCCCGCTCACGCGGGGAGCACTCGTAGAGGGGCTTAAAGCCGTTGCGGACGCTGGGCTCATCCCCGCTCACGCGGGGAGCACGGCCTGTTCGAGCTGGCAAAGCGTGGCGTTCGCGGCTCATCCCCGCTCACGCGGGGAGCACTCGTGATTGACGCGGCTATGGCGGCGATTGCTGGGCTCATCCCCGCTCACGCGGGGAGCACGAGTATCGCCTGTGATTACACCGATTGAGATTGGGCTCATCCCCGCTCACGCGGGGAGCACTTCCAAAGATTGAGCACAGCCGCAGCGCCCGACGGCTCATCCCCGCTCACGCGGGGAGCACCAGGCGGTTATGTGGGCGCGTAATGATGATGTGGGCTCATCCCCGCTCACGCGGGGAGCACGTCGCGAGGTTCGGTCCTCAAAGGTGGGCGGCGGGCTCATCCCCGCTCACGCGGGGAGCACTCGTCGGGCTGACACCGGAGTCCACGGCACTTGGGCTCATCCCCGCTCACGCGGGGAGCACAATGAACCACGGCTGGATGAGATTCTTCATTAGGGCTCATCCCCGCTCACGCGGGGAGCACGGCCGGTTCGTTCAATAGGACTCGAGGTGTTGGGGCTCATCCCCGCTCACGCGGGGAGCACTGCCATAGTAGATATTCCCCCTGGAATTATGAGGGCTCATCCCCGCTCACGCGGGGAGCACGGGGTGCATAATTCGTACCCCAAGGGCGGGAAAGGCTCATCCCCGCTCACGCGGGGAGCACCATGAGCGGGGCGTCCTGGCATGTCACGAGGACGGCTCATCCCCGCTCACGCGGGGAGCACCGCCGCCGAGGATGGGCGGGACAGAGCCGAGCGGGCTCATCCCCGCTCACGCGGGGAGCACCAAGGCCACTGAGCTCGAGCTCGTCTTCAGTACGGCTCATCCCCGCTCACGCGGGGAGCACATCCACACCGCCCACGTCTTATCCCAATCCGCCGGCTCATCCCCGCTCACGCGGGGAGCACCTGTGCGGGCGGCGCGGAGCCTATCCTCCTGCGGGCTCATCCCCGCTCACGCGGGGAGCACCATTACGCCACCTCCGGCCCGGTAGTGACGGCCGGCTCATCCCCGCTCACGCGGGGAGCACCGGGCTTCCATGATGGTGAGCGCCCCGCGCTTCGGCTCATCCCCGCTCACGCGGGGAGCACTTGTCGGTGTTTATCGCCGGAGTCCCAGCGCACGGCTCATCCCCGCTCACGCGGGGAGCACTCGCACGAATGGGCCGTGAAGTCGCAGGAGGCCGGCTCATCCCCGCTCACGCGGGGAGCACCACTCGGCGAGCGGGACAGCTTGGCGAGCCGAGGGCTCATCCCCGCTCACGCGGGGAGCACCCGGTTGGTGCAGGTCACGTCTTTTACCTGCGGGGCTCATCCCCGCTCACGCGGGGAGCACTG
>NZ_KQ961743.1:0-13750 GCF_001563605.1 Corynebacterium sp. CMW7794 | reverse complement strand
CCACTACGTGTCCACGATTTGCGGGCAACCCCAACGTACTATCCGCAGGTTAACGGTGGTTTCCGGCCCGTACTGGCTGTGTACTACGTACTGTCCCACGTAGTACATAGTACGGACGATAGTACGGCGAAAATAGCCCCTGGCCTGCAATAGTACGAAAGCACGGGAGTACGGCGCGCCGGGGGACTTGCTTGGGAGCCCGCCCACTAGACCCCCTCCATAACCGGGAGTACGGCGCGCCGGGGCAATTCATACCGGCATAAGAGACCAATATCTGATGCTGGAGAGTGGACATATTAGGGTAAACACAAGAGGGGTTAAAACGGGGTAGGAATTTGGGGTATCTGGCCCGGATGATGGAAATGCGCGGATGGAGGCAAGGGGGCGGGGCCAATGACAACATCCCCGGCGCGCCTTTGACAGGTGCCCTCTAAGGGGGTGCGTTTCCCCTGTTCAATATCGCCGTCTAAGACGTTGAACTTTCGTATGTGTATGTCCGTACCCCAAAACGGCTTAAACGGGCACGGCCTGATGTGGCTGGCCCGTGAGCGCTGTGGTTGGTGGCACCTCGGCGGGCCGGGTTACTCTTTCTCGTCCCGCTCGTCCCATGACGTGACCCCGGCGCGGGCCATGTCGGCCTCTTCAAGTGCTTCCATGGCGTCTAGCCAGATACCAGTGTCCTTGCCAGCTCGATAGGCGGTAATGAGCGCATTCTGAAGAGCATGGCGTGAAATATCGCTGAAGCCTGTGGTGCGCTGGATGATGGCGTGTTCCTCTGCGTCTCGTGCTTCCCGTTCCGCTTCCTCTGCAGCCCGGCGGGCAGCTTCCTGCGCCTGGCGCTCGCACTCGGCACGGGCGGCGGCGTTGTAGGCTTTCACGCAGTCTGGGCAGATTTCAATGGGCATGCCGTCTGCTAGGGGCTGCAGGTCTGCGGTGTCGATGTAGACGGGGCGCATGTGCTTGCCTGCGCGGTGCCCGTCGTAGAGGTCGCCAATAAGGTTGCGGGGGACGTGTACCGTGATGGCGCTCTGCTGCGTGGTCTCGTGGGTGTCGGTGGCGGTGGTCATTGGCCAGCCTTTCTGGGCGCGATTCTTTCCCCCTAAGAGAAAATAGAGAGAAAGAATTTTCTGCGGATTGGGTAAAAGTGCCGTTTACCTGCGCATATTGGTTTGTGTTTGTAGACCCCCGGAGGGCCCACCGATAATCCCTCGGCTGCACAGCGGCCGGGGGATTTATGCTTGCGGTGGGTGAGCGGCGAGAAGCGCTGCAACGGTATGACAATTCCACGTGCACAGGCGTAGCCGTGTCTTATGATTTATGTGTCTTCGCCTCTCGATAGGCGTCTGTTTCGTCGTCTCTAAGGTGTCTCATATCCTCCATCTTTCGTGCCACTGCCGCGGCTATTCTCCTTGCCCCTCTTGCTCTAGCAGGGTGTTCCGGCGAAGGTGAGGCCGGTCCGCGCACAGTAACTATGACGGTTCCAGCGCCGGCTGATCCGAGCGCAGAGTCGCACCAGCCCGCTCCTCGCACCGCGGAGAAGACCCCTGCCGAAGCCATGAGCACCGCCGCACCTGCAGCGCCTGCGGCACAACCGCACAGCAATAACATCGCCGCGAATCCCGAGCAAATTGGCGGTTATTGCGGAATGACATCAGACGGGGTTGAGGTCGACGCCAATGATGATGCATCATGCGCGTTTGCCATGGCGATTTATGATGCCGCCATTGCGCAGGCATACGAATCTCGGGCAGGCGCAAGCGGCAATATTGTGCTTGCGACTGTCAACGATTTCCAAGTGACAAGTTCCGTCACCGGTCAAACTTATACGCTACGTTGCTTTGTCGGTACGGCCGGCCAGGCGCTTATTTGTTCCCAGCCCTCAAGTCCTTATGGAAACTCTGGGGGAGCAGTGTTCAATCGCGAGAAAACCGGTTGGCATTCCATCCTCGGCTGAGACTGCAGAAAGAGGCATCGGATAGCCCATGTATCCCTGTGGCACCGTTGTGTACCGTCAGTCTCCGCAGAATCGAGTCGCGGGGGTGCCCTGCACGCTAGGATAGCGGGGGATTAGTACGCGGTGTCGCAAGTCCATATACTTGCTGGCAGAACCGTAAAACTTCGACTATTACTAGCTATCTGGGAGGCGCGATGGTTCAGCGTGTGTACGTGGAAAATCGGGAGGGCGGCCACGCAGCTGCACTCTCGGCGGAGTACGGAGTGGCGGTGCGCATGCTCAATCGCTACGACGTGGAGGGCACGACCGACGCCGAGTTCGCCACCGCCGTCAACCTCGTGCTCGCAGAGCCGCAGGTCGACAACATGTACGCCACGCTCGAGGAGGCCGGCCTGGACGGCAAGGCCATCCTCGCCGTCGAGCCGCTGCCCGGCCAGTTTGACCAGCGCGCGGACTCCGCGGCACAGTGCATCCAGTTCCTCTTTGAAAAAGAGCGCCCCACCGTCCGTACGGCCGTCCTCTACGCCGTGGACGGAGAAATTCCGGAGGCCATGCGCGCCGGGCTCATTAACCCGGTCGAGGCCCGCGAGGCCTCCCTCGAGCTTCCCGAGGCTCTCGTTGTCGAGGCCCCACGCCCAGCAGACGTTGCACGGCTTACCGGCTTTACCGAGCTTTCCGATGCCGCCCTTCCCGAGGTCGTCGCCTCCCACGGCCTGGCCATGGACGTCGACGACGCCATGCTCGTGCGCGATTATTTCCAGTCGGAGAAGCGCGACCCGACCATTACTGAGCTCAAGGTCATCGACACCTACTGGTCGGACCACTGCCGTCACACCACCTTCGAGACGGTCCTCGACAACATCGAGTTCCACGACCCGGCCGTGGAGGCCGCGTACAACGACTACCTTGCTGCGCGCGACTCCATTGGTCGCACCAAGCCGGTGACGCTCATGGACATGGGGACCATTGCCGCGAAGGTCCTGCGCGCCACGGGCAAGCTCGACGCGCTCGACGTCTCCGAGGAGATCAACGCCTGCACCGTCCACGTCACCATCACGGTCGACGGCAAGGATGAACCGTGGCTCTTCCTGTTCAAGAACGAGACTCATAACCACCCGACGGAGATCGAGCCCTTCGGTGGCGCGGCGACCTGCATCGGCGGCGCCATCCGCGACCCGCTGTCCGGCCGCGGTTACGTCTACGGCGCGATGCGCATCTCCGGCTCCGGAAACCCGCTCGAGACCACCACGCGTGCCGGCAAGCTGCCGCAGAAGACCATCGCGCGTACCGCCGCCGCAGGCAACTCCTCTTACGGTAACCAGATCGGCCTGGCCACCGGCCTCGTCGACGAGGTCTACCACCCGGGCTACGTCGCCAAGCACCTCGAGATGGGTGCCGTCGTCGCCGGCGCCCCAGCCGAGAACGTCCGCCGTGAGGTCCCGGACGCGGGCGACGTCGTCGTCCTCGTCGGCGGCGCCACTGGCCGCGATGGCATCGGCGGCGCCACGGGTTCCTCCAAGTCGCACAACGTGGAGTCCCTGACCACTGCGGGCTCCGAGGTCCAGAAGGGCAACGCGCCCGAGGAGCGCAAGCTCCAGCGCCTCTTCCGCAACCCGGAGTTCTCCAAGCTCATCAAGCGCTGTAACGACTTTGGCGCTGGCGGCGTCTCCGTCGCCGTGGGCGAGCTCGCCGATTCCATCGACATCGACCTGGACACCGTGCCCAAAAAGTACGAGGGCCTCGACGGCACCGACCTGGCTCTCTCCGAGTCCCAGGAACGCATGGCCGTCGTCGTCGAAGCCAAGGACGCGCAGCGCCTCATCGAGCTCGCGAACGAGGAAAACCTCACCGCCACCATCGTCGCCAACGTCACCGACTCGGGACGCGTGCGCATGACCTGGCGCGGCGACACCATCGTCGACCTCTCCCGCGAATTCCTCGCCACCAACGGCGCGGACAAGCATGTGGACGTGCGTATCGAGCCCTCCACCGACTGGCGCGCAGCTGGCCGCGAGTGGGCTCACAAGGACTCCTCCTTCCGCGAGTCCTTCCTCGCGATGGCGGGCGACCTCAACGTCGCCTCCAAGCAGGGCCTGTCCGAGCGCTTCGACTCCACCGTCGGCGCCGGCACCGTCCTCATGCCTTTTGGCGGCTCCCGCCAGGCCACCCCGATTCAGGCCATGGCCCACACCTTCCCGGTCATGGGGGAGACCACGGACTGCTCCGTGATGTCCTGGGGCTACAACCCGTACGTCACCGAGGCTAGCCCGTACCACGGCGCCTACCTTGCCGTCGTCGAGTCCGTGGCCAAGCTCATCGCTACCGGTTCTTCCATCGACGAGACCTACCTGTCCATGCAGGAGTATTTCCAGCGCATGGACTCCGCCACCGCATGGGGCAAGCCTGCCGCGGCCCTGCTGGGCACCATCAAGGCTCAGCTCGGCTTGGGTGTGGGCGCCATCGGCGGCAAGGACTCCATGTCCGGCACCTTCGAGGAACTGCACGTCCCGCCCACGGTCATCTCTGTCGCCGTGAGCCACGAGACCACTGACCACATTGCGTCCAACCACTTCACCGGCGCTGGCCACGCCGTCACGCTGCTCTCCCCGGAGCTTGCCGATGCCGCCGACACCGCGCTCGTCGGCTTGCCCACCCCCGAGTCCCTCCTCGCCAACTTCGCGACCGTCACGGAGCTCCTGCGCTCCGGCCAGGTCACCGCGGCCTACACCCCGGGCTTCGGCGGCGTGGCCGAGGCCGTGCTCAAGATGTCGCTGGGCGAGGGCCTGGGCTTCGCTTTCGCAGACGACGCCCCGCTCTATGACTACAACTACGGTGCGTTCGTCCTCGAGTGGGCTGAGGACGCCACCCCGTCCGCTGGTACCGCGCTGGGCGAGACCACCGCAGACGGCTTCACCTTCCGTGCCGAGACCGTCTCATCCGCTGACGCCGAGGCCGCCTACCGCGCCACCCTCGAGCCCATCTACCCGTCCGAGGCGCCGCAGTCTGGCTCCACTGAGCTTTCCTCTGCTCCCGCAGACGTGCCAGCGGCTGCGCCGGCTGCCGCTGCGCCCACTCGCGTCGCGGGCAGCTCCGCCCCGCGCGCACTCATTCCGGTCTTCCCGGGCACCAACACCGAATACGACTCCGCGAAGGCGCTGCAGCGCGCCGGTATCGAGCCAGAAATCCTCGTCGTGCGCAACCGCACGCCTGAAGACATTGCCGAGTCCGTCGAGCGCATGGCAGCCGCCCTGGACCGCTCGCAGATGCTGTACCTGCCGGGCGGTTTCTCCGGCGGTGACGAACCGGACGGCTCCGCGAAGTTCATGACGTCCTTCCTACGCAACCCAGCGCTCACCGCTGGCGTCCACACACTGCTCGATGAGCGCGGCGGCCTCATCCTGGGTATCTGCAATGGCTTCCAGGCGCTCATCAAGCTGGGCCTTGTTCCGGGCGGCGCCATCTCCGAGCCGGGTACCGAGTCCCCGACGCTGACGTTCAACACCATTGGCCGTCACCAGTCGCGCATCTCGCGTGTCAAGGTCGTCAACAACGACTCGCCGTGGCTCAGCAAAGTTAACGTCGGCGATGTCTTTACCGTGCCGATCTCCCACGGCGAGGGCCGCATCACCGCCGGCGAGTCCGAGTGGGCGCGCCTCAAGGAGGCTGCCGCGACCCAGTACGTCGATGCCGCAGGCAACCCGGCGATGGACATCGATGTCAACCCGAACGGCTCGCTGTTCGCCCTCGAGGGCATCATGTCCGCCGACGGCCGCGTGCTGGGCAAGATGGGCCACTCCGAGCGCATCTCCGCCACTACGTACAAGAACGTGCCAGGCGAGTATGACATGTTGCTCTTCGAGTCCGCTGCGGAGTTCTTCACCAAGTAACCCGCAACCGAAACAAGGCGCCTTACCGATAACCGGTAAGGCGCCTATCGCGTGGGGCCAGCGCTGCTAGTTCTTCACGAGCTTCTTAATCGCCGTCATGGCTTCCTCGAGCTTTTCCTGGGCCACGTGACCATCCTCGGCAGCGGCGCCAGCGACACAGTGCGCGATGTGGTCTTGGAGCAGCGCCAGCGAGACGTTTTCTAGTGCGGAGGTTACCGCGGAGATCTGCGTAATGATGTCGATGCAGTACTGGTCCTCGTCGATCATCCGGTGAATGCCACGCGTTTGGCCCTCAATTCGCTTGAGTCGAGCCAAATATTGCTTCTTTGAAATCTCCGACTGGTTGTAGCCATGCGTGCCGGGGGCGTGGCAGCCGCAGGGTTCTGCCTGTTCAGCCATGGTTTTTCAACTCCTCCTACGGGCGATTTTGTTGCATGGGGATCACTCCAGTATATTTCTAGGAGGTCGCATGTTGCACACTGCTGTGAGCGAACATGTACCGGGCCCCCATCGTCTAGCGGCCTAGGACACCGCCCTTTCACGGCGGCGGCACGGGTTCGAATCCCGTTGGGGGTACGAAGATTCTTTCTTCGTACAGAAAAATCGAATATGGCCCTGTGGCGCAGTTGGTTAGCGCGCCGCCCTGTCACGGCGGAGGTCGCGGGTTCAAGTCCCGTCAGGGTCGCATTGTGTGACGCACTCGGTCCTTGCTTGGTTTCAAGTAAGGACCGAGTGTTTTCTGTTCTGTTCCAGGTGCGACCTTTTGTCATCTCCGGTACTTTTGTGTAGTAAATCACTCTTCTCTGTGCAAAGGCTAGGTTAGATGGCTACATCGCATTTCTCGCCTCGCACGTGGGGCGCAGTTCTTTCAATAATTTTCCTCAGTTTGCTGGTCGTCCCGTTCGCGGCCGCGCAGTCCGAGGAATCGTCCACGGCAGCGTCGTCTACAGCGCCGAGCTCAGACGCGGGACCGACGAGCGATAAACAGTCCAAGGTGGCGCTTGTTATGGACGCCTCGTTCTCCATGGCGGATCCAGAAAGCGAGGGCGGCCCATCGAAGATGCAGGTGGCCAAGGACGCGACGAACCAGCTCGTCGATAAGCTTCCGGACAGTGCCCTTGTCGGCGCCGTCGCGTATGGCTCCAAGGAGTCGAATGCGCCGGATAATAAAGAGCGTGGTTGCCAGGATATTTCCGTGCTATCGCCGGTCGGGCGGATCGACAAGGCCGGGCTGAAAGACAGCTTTAATGCTTTGGAGCCCAAGGGCTACACTCCCATCGGAAACTCGCTGAAGAAGGCCGCGGAGCAGCTCAAAGCTGCCGGCGGCGAGGGCGAGAATTCCATCGTGCTCGTCTCGGACGGCATCGACACCTGCGCGCCGCCACCGGTGTGCGACGTGGCCAAGGAGCTTGCTGCTGACGGCGTGGGGCTCACGGTTCACACCATTGGATTCCAGGTCGACGAGAAGGCGCAGTCTGAGCTGGATTGCGTCGCTAAGGCAACGGGTGGCCAGTCGCTCGCTGCAGCGAATGCTGCTGAGCTTGCGCAGAACATGGAGTTCCTCACGCTGCGTTCTGTCAACATGTACGAGGCACGGGGCACCCCGTTCGAGTTCGCCGATGATCCAGACAGTGCCAAGTATCTCGGGGAGGGCACCTACCACACGAAGGTCCTGCCCCGTATGGGTAAGAACGAGGCCGAGGATCGCCCGTTCTACACCAAGCTTTCCGTGCCTGAGGGCTACAACGCGTATGTCACGGTTTTCGCTATCCCAGAGCAGAACGCGGATGGTAAGGTAACTTCGGACATCTTCTCCACGGTCGAGGCTGAAAACCCTGCGCCCAACTGTGAGGACTACGCGACCACGGTACAGCCGAGCCCACGCACGACGAGCGGCGGCCGTTACACGCCGCCCTATTCCGCCAGCGTGCTGGTGCAAAACGAAAAGCAGCCCGAGGACGAGGAAAATCGTTGTATCAAGATGGACGATTGGGACATCGTGACAACGCTGTACTTCGCTGACACGCTCAGCTCCGACCAGGTCAACCAGGATGTCGAGCTAGACGTTGAGGTCAACGTGCAGTACGTCAAGGCTGGCGCGTTCGCTGGCGACGAAAAGAAGCCGTATGCGTCTCGTGAGCTCCCTGGGGTCACGCAGATTGAGGAGGGCGCACCTGTGGCCGGCGGCGCTACCTTCGACTCCGCGGCAGCCGTGACGCCGGGGGAGACCTATAACGACGCCATCGTTGACGGCGAATATCGCTTCTATAAGTTTGATGTGCCCTACGGCAAGCGTCCGGTCGTGACTGTGCAGGGGCGCAAGACGGTCGCGGAGCACCAGAGCTACGGCTTGCAGTGGGATTTTTATAACCCCACGCGTGGCAGCGTGCTTGCCGGAGAAGATATCTACGTGGGAAGCGAAGAAGAAGTGAATCGCAGCGCCGGCGATTCCGCCGTGCAATGGGCTAACCGTACCGAGTACATCGATGGACCCCTGACGCTCCCCGGAACGTACTATCTCGTCTTCGCAAAGAGCGTGAATGGTAACAAGCACGATCGTACGGCGGGCATAGACCAGGGCTACTCGTTCAAGGTGGAGCTCGACGGTGAGCCGATGGACGGTCCCGAGTTCACGCCCAACTTTGAGCCAGGTGCCGAGCCTTCCGATACCCCCATCAACCTTGCGTCGGCCTCAGAAGACCTCGAAAAGGCCGCTGAGACGACCACGACCGAGGATGCGCCCAAGGAAGGGGACAATGCAGAGCAGCAGTCCGCTGATGTCGCACAGGCCGGTGAGGACTCTGCTGGTGGCAGTAACCTCAAGGGCATGCTCATCGGTGCTGGAGTCGTTCTCCTTATCGCGGTGGGCGCTGCGGGCGGATTCCTGCTCGCTCGTCGCAAATAGTATGTACGTCTAAGTTCTTCACCATGTCACCGTCCTAGAAAGGGGCGGTGACATGGTGATTTGTGTGATTTTAGGGTTGTTGTGTAGAGTAACTACTCGTGCCAGAGAGCACAACAACAATAGAATATGGCCCTGTGGCGCAGTTGGTTAGCGCGCCGCCCTGTCACGGCGGAGGTCGCGGGTTCAAGTCCCGTCAGGGTCGCCGAAGTCATCTGACTTCTGGCCAGATAGCTCAGTCGGTAGAGCACACGCCTGAAAAGTGTGGGGTCGCCAGTTCGATCCTGGCTCTGGCCACAAAATACTCCTCGTTCCGGTTTCCGGAGCGAGGATTTTTTGTTGTGCTGCCTTAAGCCCGGATTTCAGGACAAAGAAGCGGCTACAACTCACAGGATCTAGGGTCTTCGTTGTCCTGAACTGCCGCCGCGCGGCTGGGATGGGGGAGGACCGAGGTCTCGACGGGGAGGCAGGGTTTCGGCATAATGGCGACATGGATATCAACGTTGCACAGCAGACCGACCAGTCCCGCTACGTCATCACCGTCGATGGTGAAGAAGCTGGCTTCGCCGACTACAAGGACTCCGCTCAGGTTCGCGAGTTCGACCACACAGTCGTCCATGACGAATTCCAGGGCAAGGGCCTGTCCAAGCCGCTCATCAAGTTCGCGCTCGATGACACCCGCGCGGCAGGACGCTCCATTATCCCCACCTGCTCGGCCGTGGAGCGCTTCATCAGCAAGAATCCGGAGTACCAGGACCTCGTGGCCTCTTAGAGCCTGAGAAACGAACGAGAGCCCCATGCACTGCATGGGGCTCTTGGCGTGGCCCTACGAGGGGGCATCGGCAAGCTTTAGATGTAGTAGTCCGGGTCGACGAGCTTGATGCGCTCGTTGGGATTGCGTGGGCGGTTCTTCGCCGGGATGCCCGTAGCGATGTGGTCTGGCGGCACGTCTTTGGTGACGACGGCATTGGCGCCTACGGCCGAGCCGGAGCCTACCGTGATGGGGCCGAGGACCTTCGCGCCGGCGCCAATGGTGACGTTATCGCCGATGGTGGGGTGGCGCTTGGTTTGTGTGAGGACCTGGCCACCCAAGGTCACACCGTGGTAGAGCATGACGCCGTCGCCGATCTCCGCGGTCTCGCCGATGACGATGCCCATGCCGTGGTCGATGAAGAAACGGCGGCCGATCGTGGCGCCCGGGTGGATCTCCACGCCGGTGAAGAAGCGGTTGATTTGCGCGAGAATGCGCGCAGGGCCTCTCCAGCCTCGCTTCCACATCCAGTGGCTGATGCGGTGGCTCCAGATGGCGTGGAGGCCGGAATACACGATGGCATTCTCTATGTCGCCGCGCGCGGCGGGGTCATGATCTCGGGCGTTGGCGAGATCCTCGCGGATTCTGGAAAGAATGCTCATGGGCACCCACTCTAATAGGTATGAAAAACCGCCCGCCAAAATGGCGGGCGCGTTTATTCAGCGGTAAATCTTATGCCTCGCGGATGTCCTCGAACAGGACGGTGGAGACGTAGCGCTCACCGAAGTCAGGAGCGACGACGACGATGGTCTTGCCTTCGAACTCCGGGCGGTCAGCCAGCTTCAGAGCGGCGGAGACGTTCGCACCGGTGGAGATGCCGACGAGCAGGCCCTCCTCGGTGGCGAGCTTACGAGCGGTCTCGATGGACTCCTCGTTGGTAGCCGTGAGGATCTCGTCGAGTAGCTTGCGGTCGAGAACCTCCGGGATGAAGTTGGCACCCAGGCCCTGGATCTTGTGCGGGCCAGCCTTGCCCTCGGTGAGCAGCGGGGAGGAAGCCGGCTCGACAGCAGCGAGGTAGAGGTCTGCGTTCTTCTCCTTGAGGAACTTGCCGGCACCGGAGACGGTGCCGCCTGTGCCGACGCCGGCGACGAAAGCGTCAACCTTGCCCTCGGTGTCGTTCCAGATCTCCGGGCCGGTGGTGGCGTAGTGGATAGCCGGGTTGGCCTCGTTGCCGAACTGGCGAGCCAGGATAGCGTTCTCGTTCTGGGCGACGATCTCGTTTGCCTTGTCGACAGCGCCCTGCATGCCAGCGGCGCCCGGGGTGAGGACGAGCTCTGCGCCGTATGCGCGCAGGACAACCTTGCGCTCGTTGGACATGGTCTCCGGCATGGTGAGGATGACCTTGTAGCCCTTGGCTGCACCAGCCAGGGCGAGGGCGATACCTGTGTTACCGGAGGTTGCCTCGACGATGGTGCCGCCCGGCTTGAGGTCGCCGGACTTCTCCGCGGCCTCGACGATGGCCTTACCGATGCGGTCCTTGACGGAGTTAGCCGGGTTGAAGGACTCAACCTTCACGAGAACCTCGGCCTTCTTGCCCTCAACAAGGCGGTTAAGGCGCACCAGCGGCGTGCCGCCGATGGTGTCGAGAATGGAATCAAATACCTGTGCCATGGTGTGTGGCCTCCTAAAATCTGTTGGTCTTTCTTTGCTAGCGCCGATCCTACACTATCGTCCTAGACCGCTCGGTTCGCAAATTCTAGACAGATATTTATTCTCTTTGGTGGAATGTTTACGATGCGGAATTAGGGTAGAGGGGTGGGTGTGGTTTACGATTACCCCCGTAAGCCGAAAACCTATCGGATATTTGCCCGCTTCCCTGAGTGGGACTAGGGCACCTTATTGGGTGTCCCCGAGCCTGGAGTAGTTACATGGATACGCCCCGCATCAAAGATGACGAAGAAGCCGTCCGCGCCGCGCTTTCTTCCCTGAAAAACGCCACCGGAATTCCCGTCACCATGTATGGCACGCTGCTGGCGGATAACCGCCTGCAAATTACACAGTGGGTGGGCCTGCGTACTCCGGCTCTCCAGAACCTCATCATTGACGCTGGCGTCGGCGTCGGTGGTCGCGTGGTCTCCACCCGCCGCGCCGTGGGTGTCACGGATTATGCTCGTGCCAACACCATCTCCCACGAGAATGACCGCGCCATGCAGGACGAAGGTCTCCACTCCATCGTGGCTGTCCCCGTCATCGTGCAGCGTGAGATTCGTGGCGTTCTCTACGTTGGCGTGCACTCGCCGGTGCGCCTGGGGGACAAGGTCATCGAAGAAGTAACGATGACTGCTCGCTCCCTCGAGCAGGACCTCGCTGTCAACTCCGCTATGCGCCGCGCCGATGGCGCCAAGGGTGCTGCGGCACGCGGCAACGTCATGAACGGTGCTGAGTGGGAGCAGATTCGTTCCACGCATTCCAAGCTGCGCATGCTGGCTAACCGTGTCGAGGACGATGATTTGCGCCGCGAGCTCGAGATGCTCTGCGACCAGATGGTCTCTCCGGTTCGCGTCAAGCAGTCTACGAAGCTGTCTGCCCGTGAGCTCGACGTGCTTTCTTGTGTGGCGCTGGGCCACACCAACATCGAGGCCGCCGAAGAAATGGGAATCGGTGCCGAGACCGTCAAGTCCTATTTGCGCTCCGTGATGCGCAAGTTGGGCGCACACACGCGTTACGAAGCGGTGAACGCGGCTCGCCGTATTGGCGCCTTGCCGTAAACTGTCCCGTGTGAAAGACATCTTTAACGTAACCGGTGGAGCCCGGCTTGCAGGCACCGTCAAGGTTGATGGCGCCAAGAACAGCGTGCTGAAGCTCATGGGAGCCGCGCTGCTTGCAGAGGGCACCACAACCCTGACCAACTGCCCGGAAATCCTCGACGTGCCTTTGATGAAAAAGGTGCTTGAGGGCCTGGGATGCATCGTGACCATCGACGGCGACCGCGTGGAAATCACCACGCCGGCGGAATTGCGTTCCGATGCCGACTTCGATGCCGTCCGCCAGTTCCGTGCGTCCGTCTGTGTCCTGGGGCCATTGACTGCGCGGTGCGGCCACGCCAAGGTCGCTCTCCCCGGCGGCGATGCCATCGGCTCTCGCCCGCTCGACATGCACCAGTCCGGCTTGGAAAAGCTCGGCGCCGTCACTCGCATTGAACATGGCGCCGTCGTCGCCGAGGCCGAAGCCCTCCGCGGCGCAAAGATCTCCATCGATTTCCCCTCGGTGGGTGCGACCGAGAACATCATTACGGCCGCAGTCCTGGCTTCGGGCGTCACGATCCTCGACAATGCGGCACGCGAGCCCGAGATTGTCGATCTGTGTTCGATGCTGGTTTCCATGGGTGCAAAGATCGAAGGCGCGGGCACGTCGACCATCACCATTGAGGGCGTTCCTTCGCTTCATCCCACCGAGCATGAGGTCATCGGCGACCGTATCGTCGCCGGTACCTGGGGTTACGCCGCAGCCATGACGCGGGGCGACATTACGGTAACCGGCATCGCGCCGCAGCACCTGCACCTGCCGCTGGAGAAGCTCAAGCTCGCCGGCGCGAATGTTGAGACCTACGAGAATGGTTTCCGGGTGCGCATGGACGGCCGCCCGAAGGCCGTCAACTACCAAACGCTGCCGTTCCCGGGATTCCCCACCGACCTTCAGCCCATGGCCATCGGGCTGTCCACCGTGGCAGAGGGGATGACCATGATCACGGAGAACGTTTTCGAGTCACGCTTCCGCTTCGTGGACGAGATGCTCCGTTTGGGTGCGAAGGCGACGGTGGATGGCCACCACGTTGTTATCCGCGGCAAGGAAAAGCTTTCTTCTACGCACGTGTGGTCCTCGGACATTCGTGCCGGCGCCGGTCTCGTGCTCGCCGCCCTGTGCGCGGACGAGGTCTCTACCGTCCACGATGTCTTCCATATCGACCGTGGATACCCGAATTTCGTGGAGAACCTCACCGCTCTCGGTGCCACTATCGAGCGTGCACAGGAAGAAACCTTCTATTAACCACGATTCGGGATCGCCAGGTAGGTGCTGCGAAAGTGCTACTTACCTGGCGATTTGCGCGTTTTCAAAGGCTCGCCTATATTTATCCGAGCTGCCAGCGAGATGGCCGAAAGGTTACGAGCTAGCGGCAATCAAACCGAATCGACATGGATTTGACTTATAAAATTCATTTCGTTAAGTTTGAACAAGTCGCTTGAGAGCAACTCGTT
>NZ_KQ961742.1:0-38756 GCF_001563605.1 Corynebacterium sp. CMW7794 | reverse complement strand
AGCCGGAGGAAGCCGGTGCGGACTTCTCTTCCTTTTCTTCAGCCTTGGGCTCTTCCTTCTCCGCGGCCTTGTCCTCAGCAGCGGGTGCGGACTCTTCAGCGTCCGCGGACTCGCCTTCTTCACCGATGATGGCGATAACGGAGCCAACCTCAACGGTGTCGTCTTCTTCGGCCTTGATCTCAAGGATCGTGCCCGCGACCGGCGAGGGGATTTCAGTGTCAACCTTGTCGGTGGACACCTCGAGCAACGGCTCGTCGACCTCGACGGTGTCGCCCACGGACTTCAGCCACTGGGTAATAGTGCCTTCAGTTACGGATTCGCCCAGTTCGGGCATCACAACGGACTGCGCCATGAGTTATTTGACTCCTCGAAAGTTGGATAATGATAAATCTGATGCCCAATCCTACCGCGACGCGCGACTTCGCGTGTGTATCTGGTCCTATCTCTTTGCCCCCTTTAGGGCGGGGCACACCGCGCGCCGCCGGTCATGGTGACGTGACCACGATGCGTGTTCGCTCACGGCGTTGCGTTGCTGCGCGCTCAGATGCCGTGGGGTGAGGTGGCGCGGGTAGGATAGGCCACTATGTTCAATATCTTCCGTCGCAACAGCTCGCGCTCCCAGCTGCGCCCGCCGCGCGGGCCGGGGGAGACGATCCGGCAGGCGGATGCCCAGGCGCTCAGCGAGTGGGTGGCAGGCCGCGCCTTCGTCGAAGCGTTCATTGAGCCGGAGACGGTGGTCAACGAGATGTCCGTGGTTGTCGTGGATGAAAACGGTGACTACATTCGGCGGTTTATCGGCGGCCCAAAGGGCATCGACGCGGTGGCGAAGCTGCTGGGCTGCCCCGTGTACGACGTGGAAGAGACCGGCTATCCGCAGCGCATGCGCGACAGCATGGAACGCGAACGGCTGCTGCGCAAGCGCGAGGAACAGCGCTTGCGTCGTGAGCGCTTCGAGCGAGGCCAGAACCCGGATACGGGCGAAGCCGTGCATCGCCCCGACGACCCCGACGACGCGGAGTAATTGCACAACGGGGAACGGCGCCTGCCCCCGGTGAGGGACAGGCGCCGTTGGCGTGGACGGGGAGCTCCGCGCTGAGCGAGTGCTACTTTTTGTCGGCGAGCTCAGTGAGCGCGGCGATGACGGTGCGGACCGGGGCGCCGGTGGCGCGCTTAGTGGTGTAACCGTACGGCGAGCCGCCGTTCCAGGAAGGGCCTGCGACGTCGATGTGGACCCACTCGATGTCCTCGCCGACGAAGCGCTGGAGGTAGGTGCCGGCGAATTCCATGCCGCCCTCGCGCTTCGTGTGGATATTGCGGATATCGGCGACCGGAGACTTGATGGCCTCCTCGTGCTCCTCGAGCAGCGGCATGGCCCAGGCCTTCTCGCCGACCTCGCGGCCGATCTCGGCGACGCGGTCGCGGAAGTCCTCGGAGCCCATGACGCCGGCAGTGCGCTCGCCGAGGGCGACGATCTGGGCGCCGGTGAGCGTGGCGGTTTCGATGAGGTAATCCGGCTTGTCCTCGCTGGCGCGCGCGATGGCGTCGGAGAGGACGAGCCGGCCCTCGGCGTCCGTGTTGAGGACCTCGGAGGTAATGCCGCCGTAGTGCGTGATGACGTCGCCGGGGCGCGTGGCGTTGCCGCCAGGCATGTTCTCTGCGAGCGGCAAGGTGGCGGTGACGTTGACGTTCAAGCCCAGCTTGGCGGCGGCGAAGACCGCGGCGGCCATGGACGCGGAGCCACCCATGTCAGAAATCATGTCCCACATGCCGGCACCCGGCTTGAGCGAGATGCCGCCGGTGTCGAAGGTGATGCCCTTGCCTACGAGCGCGACGTCGCGGGTGGCGCCGGACGGACGGTAGGACAGGCGGACGAGACGCGGTGGGCGGGCGGAGCCGCGGCCCACGGCGAGGATGCCGCCGAAGCCCTGCTCTTCGAGCGCGGACTCGTCGAGCACTTCGACCTCGACGCCACCGGCTGGGCCCTCGGTGGAGCGGGCAGTCTCGGCGAGGTAGTTCGCATAGGACGCCGGGTAGAGCAGGTTAGACGGGGTGTTGACGAGGTTGCGGGCAAAGATCGTGGCCTCGGCGGTAAGACGTGCGCGCTCGAAGTCGGTCGCGGCGGTCTCGTCGGAGGAGACGAAGACGACGGTGGCAGGGCGCTGGGGATCCTCGAGCTCCGAGGAACGCAGGCCGCGGTGGACGTAGCCGCCCAGGGCGATGCCCTCGACAGCGGCGCCGAGCGCGAAGTCGCCGAGAGTCGTGGCGACGGTGCCCACGCCCGCGAGCGCGCGAGCGGCGTTGCCCGCGGCGACGCGGACGGTCTCGTCAGTGAGGTCTTCGGACTCGCCCAGGCCGGCGGCGACGATGGAGCGTGCGCCGGTCGCCTCGGTGATGGCGGACGGCGCTGGCACGCGGGTCACCTCGCCGGACTTGCCGGTGGCACCCACAGCAGACAGCGCGTCGAAGGTGGCGCGGACTGCGTCAGCATCGAGCAGTGCGGAGCCAGGGACTTCCAGGCCGTCGTCGCCGCGGAAGGCGGCGATGAGGAGGGCATCGGCAGCTTTGGGCGCGGCGGTCGCGAGCTCAACGGTGGGGGAAACGCCCAGCAGCGGGCCGTGGGAAGAATCAGTCACGAGAAAGACCTCCAAATGAAACGAGATGAATAGTGCACTGTCTGCCTACTGTAGGCGAAAAAATTTGACGGGGGTGGCCTGTGGAGCGATAGAAAAAGAGTAAGTTAGAGGCCATGACTTTGAAATACAACGTGACGAAGAACCCCACCCCGACCTCCCCGGAGGAACGTGCGAAGATTCTCGAGAACCCGGGCTTTGGTAAGCACTTTACCGACCACATGGTCACCATCGACTGGAACGAGAAGGACGGCTGGCACGACGCTCAGGTGTGCCCGTATGCGCCGTTTAGCATGGACCCGGCTTCCAATGTTTTCCACTACGGCCAGGCCATCTTCGAGGGCATCAAGGCCTACCGCCAGCCGGATGGCACCATTGCCACGTTCCGTCCGGAGGCTAACGCCAACCGCATGGCCAACTCGGCTAAGCGCATGGCTATGCCGGAGCTGCCGGTGGATGAGTTCATCGAGTCCCTGCGCCAGATCACCGAGATCGACAAGGATTGGGTCCCAGCCGTGGGCGGCGAGGCTGCGCTGTACCTGCGTCCGTTCATGATCTCCACCGAGGTTTCCCTGGGCGTGCACCCGGCTGCGACGTACCGTTACATCGTGATTGCGTCCCCGGCGGGCGCGTACTTCACCGGTGGCGTCAATCCGGTCTCCGTATGGCTGTCTACCGACTACGTCCGTGCTGCCCCGGGTGGTACGGGTGCTGCGAAGTTCGCGGGCAACTACGCTGCCTCGCTGCTCGCACAGGCGCAGGCAGCGGAGAAGGGCTGCGACCAGGTGGTCTGGCTCGACGCCATCGACCGCAAGTACATCGAAGAGATGGGCGGCATGAACCTCGCGTTCGTCTACGGCGAGGAAGGTAACCAGACGCTGGTGACTCCGGCGCTGTCCGGTTCGCTGCTGCCGGGTATTACGCGTGACTCGCTGTTGCAGGTCGCCGAAGACATGGGGCTCAAGGTCGAAGAGCGTCGCGTGAGCTACGACGAGTGGCGCGAGGATGCAGAGTCCGGCAAGATGACCGAGGCTTTTGCCTGCGGTACCGCCGCGGTCATCACACCAGTCGGCCACGTCATGGGCGACGGCATCGACTTCAAGGTCAACGGCGGCGAGGCTGGCACGACCACCATGGCGCTGCGCGAGCAGCTCACTGGCATTCAGCACGGTGCGGTCGAAGACACGCACGGTTGGCTGCACACGCTCGTGAAGTAATGAGCGCGTAAAGGAAGGACCCCTCGGGGTCCTTTTATTTTGTCTCCACGGGCTGCGTGCGGAATCTCAGGACAACGAAGGCCCCACAACGTGGCGGTTGTGTGGCCTTCGTTGTCCTGGAATCCGGATGGTCTAGGCGGGGTCTGCGGCGGCCTGGACGGCGGCGACTTCGTCGGCGACGAGCTCGAGGCTGGCCGCGAGGAGCTGGTAGGCGAAGAGCGATCCGAGGCCCTGGCCAGTCGTGGTGAGCGTGTTGAGCAGCGGCGTGAGGCCCAAGTCTTGGAGCGCGAGCGTATGCGCGGGCTCGCGGGAGGTATTCGCGGCGTAGATCCAGCGCCGGGTGCCGGGGGCGAGGCGCTCGGCGAGGACCGCGGCAACCGTCAGGAGCGGCGAGTCGATGAGCAGTGGCGTGCGGCGTGCGGCGGCGCGACCGATGAAACCCGTGAGCGCGGCGAGGGTCGGGCCGCCGGAGACTTGGAGGATTTCCAGCGGGTCGGAGAGGTTGCGCGTCCGGAAGAGCGCGTCGCGCAGGACAGCGACCTTGGTCTTCCACGCCTCGTCCGTGATTCCGGAGCCGGGGCCCACGATGACGACGGGTTCGGTGCCGGTGAGGCGCGCCATGACGACGGCGGCGACGGTCGTGGAACCCACGCCCAGGTCGCCGGGGATGAGGAAATCAGTGCCGGCGTCGACTTCTTCGTCGGCAGCGCGGGCGCCGAGGGCGAGGGCTTCCTCGAGGCCCTCGGGGGTGCAGGCGTTCTCGACGTCGATGGCTGCAGCGGGTGGGCAGTCGACGGTGCGCAGGCCCACGCCCAGGCGACCGGCGAGGACGGCGGCCGGGGAGAGGCCGTCAGCGAGCTGTTGTGCCTGTTGCGCGGTGGCCTCGGGAGCGAAAGCAGAGAGTCCTACCCCGTCGCGCTGGCGAGTGGCGATGCCGTTCTCGCCGACGAAAACCACAAGGCGCGGACGTCGCGGAGCATGCGCGGGAACCTCGCCTTGGCAGGCTGAGAGCCATACAGCGGGAGCATTGACCGTACCCAAGGACACGCCGAGGGGCGTGGAGCCGAGGGCGAGCGCGGTGGCATCGGCAGCCTGGGCGTCAGGGACCGGAACGGACTCGAACTGCGCCATGTGGGCCTACTTGACCTCGGCGCCGCGCTCGACCTGCGGGCGCGGGGTGCGCCACTTGCGCGGCTGGGTGGCGCGGCCGTAGGCGTAAAAGCCCAGGCCGAAGCCGGCCTCGGTGGTGCCAGGGAACTTGAGACGCACCGCGTTATTGACCTTGCGGGCCAGCCACACGCCCTCGACGGCGAAGATGACGATGAAGACCATCGCGATGAGCGTGGAGATATTCGCGAACGTCGGGTTGTACATGCCGATAAAGAGGATGACGAGGAGGACGATCATAAACGGCATGGCCCACTCATTGAGGAAGCGGCGGCTATCGACCCAGTTGCGCACGAAGCGGCGGACCTCGCCCTTATCGCGCGGCAGGAGGTAGCGCTCGTCGCCAGCCTCCATGCGCTTCTGCGCCTCCTTGTTGCGCTTGTTACGCTCCTCGCGCTCCTTGCGCTTGTAGTCCTTCCATTCCTCCTTGGACATGGACTTCTTCAGCTCCTTGCGGTGCTGGTAGCGCTGGGCTTCCGATGCCCCGTTCGGGTCGCGTCGCACGCCGCGCGCGATTTCCTGCTCGTTGCGCTTGGGCGTGGGGCGTCCCTTGGGTGGGGTGTAGCCCTTGCGGGGCTGGTCTGCTCCGGTGGTGTTTTCGCTGCCTTTACTCACGAAATCCAAGACTACAAGGCCGGGGTGAAAGGTGGGAAATGTGGTGGGAATAAGGCAGCTGTCTCGCACGTTGAACCGTTTATTCCAGCGTCTGCCGCTTCCTCGTGGACGCTGGCCCATCCTCCGAGTACGCGTGCCGGCGCTTTAAGGCCGGAAAAATTCGGAGTAAGGTGGGGGACACTTTACGGACCGTATTTTCAAGGAGAAGATAATGACCGCTCCCGTTTCCGAAACTGGCGTCATCCTGACTGAGGCCGCTGCCGCCAAGGCAAAGGCTCTGCTCGAGCAGGAAGGCCGCACCGACTTGTCGCTGCGCATCGCTGTCCAGCCGGGTGGCTGCGCTGGCCTGCGTTACCAGCTCTACTTCGACGACCGCACCCTCGACGGCGACAAGGTCGACAACGTCGACGGCGTCAACCTCGTCGTTGACAAGATGAGCGTCCCATACCTCACCGGCGCCAAGATCGACTTCGCGGACACCATCGAGTCCCAGGGCTTCACCATCGATAACCCGAACGCTGGCGGCTCCTGCGCCTGCGGAGACTCCTTCAACTAAGGCTTCTCGCGCGTCCCTTAAGACGTACAAAAGAACCGCCACTTTCCCTTTAAATCAAGGGAAAGCGGCGGTTTTCTCTTTGCCTTGTAACGCAGACGCTCTACGACTCGTCGCTGTCACCGGTGTCACTGGCGTCGCCGGTGTCCTTGAGTTCGTCAAGCTCGTCGAGGGTGGAAAGCCATACGCGGATATCCGCGCGTACCTTTTCGGCAGTAGGAAGCGGCGGAGTCTGCGTTCCGTTGCCGTCTGTTCGGCTTGTCTCGGCTGCGACATAGACGGTGGACGAGTAGCCAGAAGGAAGGTACTCGTTGGGGCAGTCGAGCCAGTCAACACTGCGGTGGGTCGCGCTGACCGTGGCGCGGAAGTGGTAACCGTCCACGCTCAGCTCGTACGTTTTCCGCTGCAGTGACATGCCGGGGCTCTCCTAGAGCCGGATGGGGTAGTCGCGCTGCTCGATCTGCGGATCGATGCGGTGCTCGACGAAGATGCCGTGCCAGATCATAAACGCCACGACGGTCCAGATGCGGCGCGAGTGATCGGAGACGCCATCGCGGTGCTCCTTGAGCATCTCGAGGACTTCCTTCTTATTGAAGATGTCCTCGGTCTGGGACTCGTTGATGACATCCTGGGCCCAGCCATAGAGTTCATCGCCGGCGAGCCAGTGACGCATGGGCACCGGGAAGCCGAGCTTCTTGCGGTGAAGGACGTGCGCCGGAACGATCTGCTCCATGGCCTTGCGCAGCGCGTACTTCGTGGTGCCGTGTGAAATCTTCATGTCATACGGGATGGTTTCCGCGACCTTGAAGACCTCCTTATCGAGGAAAGGCACGCGCAGCTCGAGCGAGTTCGCCATATTCATCTTGTCAGCCTTGACCAGGATGTCGCCGCGCATCCACGTGAACAGGTCAAGGTGCTGCATGCGGGCGACTGGGTCGAAGCCCTGCGACTGGGCGTAGATGGGTGCCGTGATTTCTTTGTGGTCCCACTCGCGCTTGGCCCACGGGATAACGCGCTGCATCTGCTCAAAGTTAAAGGAGCGTGCGTTGCCATAGTAGCGCTCCTCCATCGTCATGGAACCGCGGTTGAGCAGCGACTTGCCCTTCATGCCCTCGGGCAAGATCTGGGAGAGCTTGCCTAGGCCGCGACGCAGCGGATCCGGGATCTTCTCGAACGGGGCTAGGGAGAGTGGTTCCTTATAAATGGTGTAGCCGCCGAAGAGCTCGTCTGCGCCCTCGCCGGAGAGCACGACCTTGACGTGCTTGCGGGCCTCCTGTGCCACGAAGTAGAGCGGCACGAGCGAGGGGTCTGCAACCGGGTTGTCGAGGTACCACATGATCTTCGGCACGGCGTCCGCGTATTCCTCGGGGGAGACGATTTTGACGATGTGCTCGACACCGATGGCCTCCGCAGACTCTGCAGCAACGTCAACCTCGGAGTAGCCCTCGCGCTCGAAGCCAGTAGTGAAAGTGAGCAGGTTCGGGTTGTGGCGCTTGGCCAGCGCCGCGATGGCCGTGGAGTCGATACCGCCGGAAAGAAAGGAGCCGACGGTGACGTCAGCGCGCATGTGCTTTTCCACGGAATCTTCGAGGGCACGGGCGATGCGGTCGAAGAGCTGCTGCTCTTGGCCAGCCGGCACCTGCTGCACCGGGAACTGGGGCTTGAAGTAGCGAGTGTTGAGGACCTCGCCGCCGGGAGTGAGCGTGACAGTAGAGCCCGACTCGACGCGGCGGATATTCGCATGCAGGGACTCCGGCTCCGGGACGTACTGGAGGTCGACGTAGTGTTCGATGGCGCGCTTATCAAGGCTGAGTCCTAGACCGAGGTCCTCGGCCATCTCCAGGATGCACTTCATCTCGGAGGCAAATACGGTGCCCGCCGGAGTGGTGGCGTAGTAGAGCGGCTTGATGCCGAACTGGTCGCGGGCCGCGAACATGGTCTTCGTTTTGGTGTCCCAAATAACGAAGCCGAACATGCCGCGCAGGTGCTCGACGACGTCAGCACCCCAGTGGTGGTAGCCAACGACGATGGGCTCGCCGTCGCCCTCAGTATTAAAGGTGTAACCCAGTTCCTTGAGTTCTGCACGCAGCTCGACGTAGTTGTATATCTCGCCGTTGAACGTGAGGGCGTAGCGGTTCTCCTCGCCCTCCGGGCCCCAACGCAGCGGCTGGTGCGAGTGCTCAATATCGATGATGGACAGACGGTTGAAGCCGAACGCCGCGTCGTCATCGTGCCAGGTGCCGGCGGCATCGGGGCCGCGGTGATGCATGCAGGGCAGAGCGCGCTCGACTGCGTCGACGTAGTCGCCAGCGTTTCCCGGGGCCGATAGCAGGGCCAAAAGTCCGCACATGTAGTGATTGCTCCTTTAATATGGCGAAAACGAAAATATCTGTCCCACAGCTTACGGCCCCGCGTGCTGAGCCGGTGTTTCAGACGCGCGGAAACGACCCGGTGTACAGGTCGCTGCGGGTCGCGGAGGGGTGGGAGAGGGCCGCCTGAGAACCTTCGAATGCGCAGCGTCCCCTTTAGGGTGCAAACTTTCGGATGGTGTAGTGCGGGCTGCTTTGTGAATTAAGGCACACGGCATACTGGACCTGTGGGGGTGGTGGGGAGAGATTGTCGTGGTCGACCTGTAATATCCCTTCCGGACATACTCCTTATGTGTATATACGAGTTTCCTGTCAGCCTCGAACAGGGCTGATGGGGCCTGTCTATGCACTATCCTGTGTTGATAGGAATGCTCTGGGAGTATTCGAGAAGTTTTGTGTGGACAGAAAGGCAGAACACACGTGGGACAGCGTAAGCAGCGCAACTTCGCCCGTAAGGCGGGCCTAGCTGGCGCAATTGCCCTGGGCGGTTTGGCACTGGCGGCCTGTGATGTACAGGCGCCTTCGGCCGTTGAAAACCTCCTGGGATTTGGTTGGCCGAAGGGCATTACGCCTGAGGCTGAGGGAGTGTACAACTTCTGGATCTGGGTCTGGGTTGTTGCATGGTTCATCGGTTTCGTCATGTGGGGCCTGTTCCTCACTGCAATCTTCCGTTGGAGCGCAAAGCGCGCCAAGAAGGAAGGCAAGGGCGAGTTCCCGAAGCAGTTGCAGTACAACGTGCCGCTCGAGATGGTGCTTACCATCGTCCCGATCCTCATCATCATGGGCCTGTTCTTCTTCACGGTTCAGGCACAGCAGAAGGTTGTCGCCCTTGATAAGGACCCACAGGTAACGGTCGACGTGACGGCTTACCAGTGGAACTGGAAGTTCGGTTATGCCGGCGTCAAGGGTGAGCTTTCCCCGACCGGCTCCGACTATGACGGCACCGACGAGGAGCGCAACAAGCTCGCCGAGGAATCCTCCGTTGACCCGGAGGGTGTGAAGAACCCGAACCCGATTCACGGCAAGTCCATGGGTGACCTTTCCTACCTCAACTACAACGACATCGAGACCGTCGGCACCACCGAAGAGGTTCCGGTTCTGGTTCTCCCGTCGCACACCGCGATTGAGTTCCGTCTCGCTTCCGGTGACGTCTCGCACGCCTTCTGGGTTCCGGAGTTCCTCTTTAAGCGCGACGTGTACGCGCACCCGGAGAACAACCAGCAGGAGCGTCGTTTCCAGATCGAGGAGATCACCAAGGAAGGCGCGTTCGTTGGTCGCTGTGCTGAGATGTGCGGTACCTACCACTCGATGATGAACTTCGAGCTGCGCGTTGTGACCCCAGAGAAGTTCGCGGACTACATGAAGTTCCGCAACGACAACCCGGACGCTCCGAACTCTGAGGCTCTCGCCTCCATCGGTGAGGATCCGTACGCGGTCACCACTCAGCCGTTCAACAGCGTTCGCGACACCAAGACCGGCGACAACTTCGTCGACGAGAACGCCTAAAGGAGAAATACAATGCGCGCAGGTTCTAACGTCTTCTACGCCATCGCGGCATATCTCATCGTCTCCGAGATTGTCTACGTCTTCGGCGTCAACTTCACTCGCGACGACGGCTACCTTTACGGTCCGGAGTGGATCGGTATCGTCGCCATGGCTCTCGCGGCCGTCATGTGTATCATGCTCGCCGTCTACCTTCAGTTCACCGATAACCGCACGGACGTTTCTCCGAGCGATTGGGAAGAGGCTGAAACTGAAGACGGCGCTGGCATCCTCGGCTTCTTCTCGCCGGGCTCCATCTACCCGTTTGCAATGACCATGTCTATCGCCGTTATGGGTCTGGGCATCATCTTCCTGTACTTCTGGATGATTGCTCTCGGCGCCGCCATGCTGGTGTACTTCACCTTCCGTCTGTCGCTGCAGTACGGCATCCCGAAGGAGAAGCACTAAGCTTCCTCGGATGGCCGCCGGCCGCCACGGCCCGCGACTGTCCCCGCCCCACACTTCTCGTGCCCCTGTGCGTAGCTTCCCGCTACGTACAGGGGCATTTGGCGATCGTCGGACCTGACACAAAATAGTTCCCTGGAGTTCCATGATTTTTGCGAAGCCGGGAAATTTGCGCATAGTTTGCGGGCCTAGGGGGAGTTGCTCGCGTGCGCCAGCGACTGTGCTTGGAAAGAAAACTGCACGTGAAGGCCATTTTGAACCGGGGGTCAACCGAAAGTTGCAACCCTGGGAAAAACGCGCCGACATGTAAGTGATTTATCTCTCAGCGAAACTCTGGAAATATTCGTGTATTTCGTTTCAATGTGAACCAGCGGCCAGCTATTAAAACTGGCGGTAGGGGGGATGCCTCCTTTTTGGGCGCTTCTACCTGCAGAGATGCGGCGTCGTATGGGAGCGGAAAAAGTTCCCAACTATTTTTCGACGTTTTTAAGTCGCGAACGGCTGGAAGAAACCTGGCTAAAACCTTGGACGAGCCGGAAAGAAGTGGGGGGTCTCGGGTGACTTATGCCTGTTAAAAGGTCATAATTGACTGCGTGACGAGCACAGTTTCAAATCAAGGTATGACAGCACCACGTGTTGCTGCGCTGAACCGACCGAACATGGTCAGCGTTGGCACCATCGTGTTCCTGTCTCAGGAATTAATGTTCTTCGCCGGACTGTTTGCGATGTGGTTTACTTCGCGAGCTAATGGTCAGGACGGCGACTGGGCGCACTGGACCGAGCACATCAACGTACCGATGGGCTTTGTCATCACTGCGGTCCTGGTCTTGTCTTCCGTGACCTCGCAATTCGGCGTCTTCGCAGCTGAAAGGGGTGACGTATACAAGCTTCGACTGTGGTACTCCGCGACGATCGCACTGGCTGTGGTCTTCATTGGCATCCTCGCCTATGAGTGGACCCACCTGATCATCCACGGCGTGACCATTCAGTCCAGCGTCTTCGGATCGGTCTTCTACATCCTGACCGGTTTCCACGCGGCGCACGTGACGGCAGGCCTTCTGGCCTTCATCGCGATTCTGCTCCGTACGGCTAAGTCGAAGTTCACGCCGGCACAGGCAACCGCCGCAATGGCAGTGTCCTACTACTGGCACTTCGTTGACGTCGTGTGGATCGGCGTCTTCGTCGTTATCTACATCATTCAGTAGGCCGTAGGACACCGAGACAACAATCGGTCCACCGCCATTCATTTCCGAACTCCAGTAACTCAAAGGAAAATGATGGATACCAATCCAATGAACGCCGCACAGGCAGCAGGGGAGACCCCTGATACTGCTGCGGCAACAAAGACGCGTCGCGGCCGCAAGGTCAAGCGCACGCTCGCGGGTGCCTTTGCCCTCACCATCGGTCTTACCGGTGCTGGCGTCCTGGCCTCCGCCCTCTCTCCCGACGCTCAGGTGGCGACGGCGCAGAAGGATGACGCTGCCCTCGTGCAAGAAGGCAAGGACATCTACGACACCGCCTGCATCACCTGCCACGGTGCGAACCTCCAGGGCATCCAGGACCGCGGTCCTTCCCTGGTGGGTATCGGTGCCGGCTCCGTATACTTCCAGGTGCACTCTGGCCGCATGCCGATGATGTCGAACGACGCCCAAGCTGAGCGCAAGACCCCGCGCTACACCGAGCAGCAGACGCTCGCGCTTGCCGCATTCGTCGCTGCCAACGGTGGCGGCCCGGACATCGTGTACAACGAGGACGGCTCCGTCGCACAGGAGTCGCTCCGCGGCGCCAACTACGACGGCAACATCCAGGCAGAAGATGTCGCGAAGGGCTCCGAGCTCTTCCGTATGAACTGCGCATCGTGCCACAACTTCACCGGCCAGGGCGGCGCACTGTCCTCCGGTAAGTACGCACCGCCGCTGGCTCCTGCTTCCGAGCAGGAGATCTACCAGGCGATGCTCACCGGCCCGCAGAACATGCCGAAGTTCTCTGACCGCCAGCTCACTGCTGACGAGAAGAAGGACATCATCGCTTACATCAAGTCCGCGAAGGAGACCCCGTCTCCGGCTGGTTGGGACCTGGGCGGACTTGGCCCGGTCTCTGAAGGCCTTGCAATGTGGATCATCGGCATCACCGCACTGTGTGCTGCCGCTATGTGGATTGGATCGCGCCACTAATGAGCAACGTAAACAAGAACTACACCGAAGCCGAGCTCAAGAACATGTCTGATGCTGAGCTCACCGCCCTGGGTGCTGAGATGGACGGCGTCACCGTGGCGTTCCGCAAGGAGCGTTTCCCGGTCGCTGGCGATCCTGCAGAAAAGCGCGCTGCCGTCAACGTCGGCGTGTGGGCTGCACTGGCCATCGTTATGGGTCTGGCATTCCTTGCCATTTACCTGTTCTGGCCGTGGCACTACAAGTCCCTCGGCGAAGAGGGCCTTGCATGGCACACCCTGTACACCCCGCTGCTGGGTCTTACGTCTGGCCTGTCCATCCTCTCGCTGGGCATCGCCATCGTGCAGTACGTCAAGCGCATTCTGCCGGAGGAAATTTCCGTGCAGCGTCGCCACGACGGTCCGTCGGACGAGATTGATCGCCGCACGCTGACCGCGCTCCTCAACGACTCGTGGAAGACCTCCACCCTTGGTCGCCGCAAGACCCTCCAGGGCCTGCTCGGCGGTGCCGCCGTTCTCTTCGGTCTCACCGTCGTTGCCCCGCTGGGTGGCGCCATCAAGAACCCGTGGAAGGTTCGCCACGAGCTCAACTACGCCGGCGACGGCACGATGTGGACCTCCGGTTGGACGCTGCATGAGAAGGGCGTCAAGCTCTACCTCGCACGCGATACCGGCACGATCGCCGAGCAGCACGAAGGCGAGTCCGGCACGCACTACACGACGCAGGGTGTTACTCGCCTCGTCCGCGTGCGCCCAGAGGACCTGGCCGCCGGCGGCATGGAGACTGTCTTCCCGCTCGCAGAGTCCGACGTCAACGACGGCGATCTCTACGATCCGCAGAAGGATGTCTACGAGAACCACATGCACTCCATCCACGGCAACCGCAACGCGGTCATGCTCATCCGTCTGCGTAACTCTGACGCGCAGAAGGTCATTGAGCGTGAGGGCCAGGAGGACTTCCACTACGGCGATTACTACGCCTTCTCTAAGATTTGTACCCACATTGGTTGCCCGACCTCGCTGTACGAGGCTCAGACCAACCGTATTCTCTGCCCGTGCCACCAGTCGCAGTTCGACGCTCTGCAGTACGGAAAGCCGGTCTTCGGCCCGGCCGCCCGTGCGCTGCCGCAGCTGCCGGTCACGATTGATGAGGACGGCTACCTGGTCGCCAAGGGCAACTTCATTGAGCCTGTCGGCCCGGCATACTGGGAGCGTAAGTCATAATGAGCAATAAACTCGCAAAGATTGGCAACAACGTTGACAGCCGTTTCACGCTGTCCGGTGCGGTTCGCCCGCAGTTGAACAAGGTTTTCCCGACCCACTGGTCCTTCATGCTCGGTGAGATGGCGCTCTACAGCTTCATCATCCTGCTGCTGACTGGTATCTACCTGGCCCTCTTCTTCGACCCGTCGATTACGAAGGTCATCTACGACGGCACCTACGCACCGCTCAACGGTGTCGAGATGTCTTCCGCATACGCATCCGCCCTGGACCTCTCCTTCGAGGTTCGCGGTGGCCTCTTTGTCCGCCAGATGCACCACTGGGCAGCCCTGCTGTTCATGATGTCCATGGTCGCGCACATGCTGCGTATCTTCTTCACGGGTGCGTTCCGCCGCCCGCGTGAGGCTAACTGGATCATCGGTTGCACGCTTATCCTCCTGGGCATGGTCGAGGGCTTCCTCGGCTACTCCCTCCCGGATGACCTGCTCTCCGGTGTCGGCCTCCGTATTATGTCGGCCATCATCCTGACCATCCCGGTCATCGGTACCTGGCTGCACTGGGCCATCTTCGATGGTGACTTCCCGTCCGACCTCATGCTGGATCGTTTCTACATCCTCCACGTGCTGGTTATCCCGGGCATCATCCTCGCCCTCATCGCTGCTCACGTTCTCATCGTCTGGTTCCAGAAGCACACGCAGTTCCCGGGACCGGGCCGCGCAGAGAACAACGTTGTCGGCGTCCGTATTATGCCGGTCTTCGCTACGAAGGCTATCGGCATGGGCCTCATGGTCGCTGGCGTGCTGGCGCTCATGTCGGGTCTGCTCACCATCAACGCCATCTGGCTGCTGGGCCCGTACAACCCGTCGCAGGTCTCCGCTGGTTCCCAGCCTGATATCTACATGCTGTGGACTGACGGTCTCGCCCGTGTCATGCCGGCGTGGGAGCTCTACCTCGGTAAGTACACCATCCCGGGTGCATTCTGGGTCGTCGTGGTCGCCATGATCATGGTTATCCTGCTTATCGCTTACCCGTTCATCGAGAAGAAGATGACTGGCGACGACGCTCACCACAACCTGCTGCAGCGTCCGCGCGACGTGCCGGTGCGTTCCGGCCTCGGCGCGATGGCTATCTCCTTCTTCGTTCTGGTTACCATTTCCGGTGGTAACGACCACGTGGCTCACTTCTTCCAGATTTCGCTGAACGCGATGACCTGGGTTGGTCGAATCGGTCTCATCGTGGTTCCGCCGATTGCTTACTTCCTTACGTACAAGATCTGCGTTGGTCTCCAGCGCTCCGACCGTGAGGTTCTCGAGCACGGTATCGAGACCGGTGTTCTGAAGCAGCTGCCGAACGGTGCCTTCATCGAGGTTCACCAGCCGCTCGGCCCGGTCGACGAGCACGGCCACCCGGTTCCGCTTGAGTACGCCGGTGCGTACGTCCCGAAGCAGCTCAACCACCTTGGTCTGGCTGACTCCGAGACCCAGGGTATCTTTGCCCCGGACGACGAGGGCCTGATGCGCAAGGTTCACGAAATCCACGCAGAGAACGCCGCCGAGGAGGCGGACATGTACCGCGCCCTCAACGAGGCCAATCGCCGCGACGACGAAGAAAACGGCCGCATCTAGCGCCTTCCTTCCTTCGAAACTGTCACCAACCCGCCACAGCCTGGAGCAGGCTGCGGCGGGTTCGTCAGTTTTTCACTCCCTATATATAAGGAAGCGCCCAAGCGCGGAATACTGCGAGATGAAGCCAATAGAAGCGGGAGAGGGGCCCTGAGACGTGGACAGGGGCTGCCACCGCAGACATGAATCACTCGGCGTTCGAGAGTCACCGTTACGCACGTGAATCGGGGTGCGTGCATGGGGTGTGTGGGCGACGCTCACGGTGAAGCCGCGCGGCAACCGTAGCTGAGTCTGCCGGTAGGCCGCTGCGCTTCGCAGCAGGGATTCGTGGGGTGCCTCAGGGCGCCGGTCTTGAGAGACCTTCAGGCGCCCATATGACTGCGTCTTAGAGCCGGCGGCAACGGGCAACGCTACAAGCCGTGGCGGCAGCCTACACGCAGGCGTGGCTGCCGCCTGTGAGCCGACGCAAACGGGGGAGTGCATCGGAATCCCCACGGTGCTGACACAACGAGGGGTGCGGCGCCGCATTCGGGGTCACGATGCGACCAAAACCCGGTAACAGACGCTGTGCACCATGTGCTGTGTGGGGTAAATGCGCCCAATGTTACATGCATGTGACGAAGGTCACGATAGCACTTTGTTTGCGTAGATTTTAGGGTTTAATGCAGAACTTAATAGTTTGTTAAGTTCGGAAATGGTGCAGGTTGTGCAACTGTTTTGGAGTGCTATTGCGCTCGACATTCGGATTAAACCCTGAGAAACCGCAGTTTGATAACGGGACGATAACGGCCTTGTAACGAGCGGATAGTGGCGTTGCGGCTAGACAATTCTCGTAATGGTTTCGTAACCTTATCGAGACATTGCAGCGCTCCTCATGAGTGCTCAATCGAAAAATGAACACTAGCGCCGTATCTGGCCCACTCTCGACAGGGTGAGCCGAGCGGAGGCGCGGGATACAGGAACGCCCGCGCCAACGAACGTTAGGCCCTCACTGGGCCAGAGCTTCCACGCTTCCACATCATCACAGTCCACCGTCACGGTGGCCGGGTGGAACGCGGCCGAAGACGGGACTCGTAGAAGACGAGAAACGCTTTGGCCCGCCGCGGAGGTAGGCGCGACTGAAGATTTGGAGATTTATTCGTGGCTAAGCACCGTCGTCAGGGCACTAACACCACCCGCCGTATCGCGGGCACCGCAGCTCTCGCTGCAACCGCAACCGTGGCGGTTCCGGGTGTTGCCCAGGCAGCCGAGGTTGTCATTCCGAACACCAACTACTCGGTGAACGTCAATGGCATCGAGAACATCCCGGGTATCAAGGATGTCCCGAACATCGGCCAGTACGTGCCGTCCTTCAACCAGGTTCAGGCGCAGGCCAAGACCTACAACGCAACGGCTACTGTCCCGCAGACTGCCGCTGCTCCGGCTCCGGCCCCGCAGCAGTCCACCGGTGACAAGGTCGTCGCCGCTGCCCGCAGCGCCATCGGTTCCCCGTACGGCTGGGGCTCCGCCGGCCCGAGCAGCTTCGACTGCTCTGGTCTGACCTCCTGGGCTTACGCACAGGCTGGTAAGTCCATCCCGCGTACCTCCCAGGCACAGGCTGCCCAGGGCCAGCAGGTGTCCATGTCGGACATCCAGCCGGGCGACATTGTTGTGTACTACGGTGGCGCATCCCACGTCGCCATCTACGCCGGTAACGGCGTCATGATTGACTCGCTCAATTCCGGCACCACCGTGGCCGAGCGTCCGCTCAACTACATGCCGATCCACTCCATCGTGCGTTTCTAGTCTGCACGCCGGTCTCGGCTTACCCCGTCTCGACCCTTGTCGAGATGGGGTTTTTCCTTTTTCGTATGACGATGCTGAGATTGTCCTTAAGTTCTTCTATAGTAGGTGTATTCACTTGCAATTTTTGAGGGGTTCTTCCGTGCGTCTTCCTTACCGCATCAACCTGGCGCTGGTCAGTGTTGCTTTCGCTTCCACCGCCGTCCCGGCTATCGCGCAGGAGCTGCCGGCCGAAGAGTCGGTGCAGGCGCCGGAGAATACTGATATGCAAGCGCTCGTCGACGAGGTCGGTGAGGTCGCCCAGAAGGTCTCCGCGAAGAACGAGGAAGTCAAGCAGCTCGAGGATGACCTCGCCGCCCAGCAGGCGAAGGCCGATGACCTCGCTGCCCAAGCCCAGGCCGCCGCCCAGGCTGCCGATGCCGCCCGCGGCGCCGTCGGCTCCCAGCAGGCCGCCATCAACGGCTTGGCACAGTCCCGTTACCGCGGGGCGCACCGTTCCGCCGCGACGACCGCGCTTGAGTCTGCCAACCCGCAGGAGGCCGTCGAGCGCCTGGGCTACCTCAGCGCCCTGTCGCGTGACGCCCACCGCGAACTCAGCACGATGACGCAGGCCTCGCAGGACGCTGACACTGCCCATGCGAAGGCCGTCGAGACCGCGGATGCTGCCCGCGCGGAGCAGACCCGCCTCGAAGAGCAGCGTGCTCGTGTTGTCAAGGAGAAGGAGGCCCTCGAGGCGCAGCAGCGCGACATCGAGGCGCGTGTCGACGCACTCAACGAGGAGCAGCGCGCGCAGTGGGAGGCTCAGTTCGGTGGTGTGACCCGCGAGATCGATCCGGAGCTGCTCGCACGCCTCGCCGAGTCGGGCGTCGGTGGCAAGGCCGTCGCTGCAGCACTCACCAAGCAGGGAGCTCCCTATGGCTGGGGCGCGACCGGCCCGGATCGCTTCGACTGCTCCGGTCTGATGGTGTGGGCCTACGCGCAGGAGGGCAAGTCCATCCCGCGTACCTCGCAGGCACAGCTGGCTGGCGGCACGCCCGTGCCCATGGATCAGCTCGAGCCGGGCGACGTCATCGGCTACTACCCGGGTGTGACCCACGTGGGCATGTATATCGGCGACGGCCAGGTCGTCCATGCCTCGACGTATGGCGTGCCGGTCCAGGTTGTCCCGGTCGACTCCATGCCGGTACAGGGAGCCGTCCGCTTCTAGACGCGCGCACGCGGTAGGCTCACAGCCATGCCTCGCATTCTGCTTGTGACTAATGATTTCCCGCCGACCATCGGTGGGATTCAGTCGTATTTGCGCGATTTTCTTGCGACCCTGGACCCTGCCGACGTCCTCGTCTTCGCCTCAACCCAGGACGCCGAAGCCGCAGCCGCCTTTGATGCGCAGCTGCCTTACGAGGTCATCCGGTGGCCGCGGCGCATGATGTTGCCCACTCCGGCCACGCGCCGCGAGATGCAGCGCATCATCGCCGAGCGCGGCATCGAGATCGTTTGGTTCGGCGCCGCAGCACCGCTTGCGCTCATGGGTGGCGCCGCCAAGGCCGCCGGCGCCAGGAAAGTGGTGGCCACGACCCATGGCCACGAGGTGGGCTGGTCCATGCTGCCGGGCGCGCGCCAGGCGCTGCGGGGCATCGGCAAGCATGCGGACGTCATCACCTACATCGCGGCCTATACGCTGCGCCGCCTGCGCCCCGCCTTCGGCCCCGGCCCCGAGTGGGTACACTTGCCCAGCGGCGTCAACACGGACATGTTTGAGCCTTACAGCGAGTTGGCTATGCGCCACGGCGAGATTTTTTATGAGCTCGAAGATGCCGATCCTGTCATCGTCTGCGTCTCTCGTTTCGTTCCACGCAAGGGGCAAGACCAGCTGCTGCGGGTCATGCCGCGCATTCGGGAGCGCTATCCTAAGGCGCGCCTGCTGCTCATCGGCCGCGGGCGCTACCGGGCGGCGCTCGAGCAGCTCGCGGAGATGTACGCGCCGGAGACGATTTTCCACGAAGCCGCGGACGAGGAGGAGATTGCCATGGCGCTGGCCGCCGCGGATATCTTCGCCATGCCCGCCCGCACGCGCGGCGGCGGCCTCGACGTCGAGGGCCTGGGCATCGTCTACCTCGAGGCCCAGGCCGCAGGTTTGCCCGTCATTGCGGGCGACTCGGGCGGCGCGCCGGAGACGGTGACGCCAGAGACGGGCATCGTTGTGCGCGGCAACTCGCAGGACGAGCTCGCCCAGGCGATCCTTACGCTGCTTGATGACCCGAAGCGCGCGTGCGCGATGGGCCGAGCCAGCCGGCGCCATGTCGAGGAGAACTGGACGTGGGAGATTATGGGCGCTCGTCTGCGCGCGATTATGGCCTAGCGTGGCCCGCATGATGTGACGCGGACGGGGGAGGGGTATATCCTACTTGCATGCAAAAATTCTCCCCCTCTGACAATCTCACCGTGGGATTCGACATCGGCGGCACCAATCTTCGCGCCGGTGTCGTCACCGCCGAGGGGGAGATCATCGACTCGCGTTCGCTCCCTACGCCCGCGACGGGGGAGGAACTTGACGCTGCCATCCTCGCGCTCATCGCCGAGCTGCGCGCAGAGTATCCGGTGCAGGCTGTGGGCCTAGCGATTGCTGGATTCATCGATCCGGACCGCGAGTTGGTCCGCTTTGCTCCGCACCTGCCGTGGCGTGATGCCGCCGTGCGCGCCAGCCTGCAGGCCCACCTTGACATCCCCGTTGTCATCGAGCATGACGCGAACTCTGCGGCGTGGGGCGAGTGGCGCTTTGGCGCTGGCCGCGGCGCCCACGATTGGGTCTTCTTCGCCGTGGGCACGGGCATCGGCGCGACGCTCATGACGGGCGACGAGATCTTCCGCGGCGCGTTTGGCACCGCCCCTGAATTCGGCCACATCGTGGTCGTGCCGGGCGGACGCGAGTGCTCCTGCGGCAAGCGCGGCTGCCTCGAGCGCTACGCCTCGGGCACGGCGCTTCCGGACACGGTGCGCGAACTGCGTGGCTCCTACGAGACCACGCTCCCGGACAACCCCTCCGGCGTGGCCATCGCGCAGGCTGCGCGCGACGGCGACCCGCTGGGCGTTGCGGTCATGGAGGACTTCGCACGCTGGCTCGGCCAGGGCCTGTCCATCGTCGCGGACATCCTCGACCCGGAGCTCATCGTCCTCGGCGGCGGCGTAGCGGGCGACGCGGACGTCTACCTTGATACCGCGCGCGAGACGATGGCGCAGTCCATCGTCGGCGCGGGGCACCGCCCGCTGGCCCGTGTGGCGACGGCGGCTCTGGGCTCGGCCGCGGGTATGATCGGCGTGGCCGATATCGCGCGCCAGGCGCTTACTCGCGCCTAGAATTTTCCGACGAGGGCAGGATAGCAATGCACAACAAGTGGTACTGGGCGTTTAAGCACATCTTCTTCGGTCCCGCCCTGCGTGTGTGGAACCGCCCGTGGTCCGAGGGCATGGACAATATCCCGGCCGAAGGCCCCGCCATCGTGGCGTCCAACCACCAGGCCGTCATGGATTCGTTCTTCTTCCCGCTCATGTGCCCGCGCCAGATCATTTTCCTGGCGAAGTCCGAGTACTTCACAACCCCCGGCCCCGTGGGACGCGCGCAGGCGTGGTTCTTCAGCTCCGTGGGGCAGGTTCCCGTCGTGCGCACCTCGGAGTCCGCGGCGGACGATATGGCAGCCACGGCGAAGGAAATCCTCGACCGTGGCGATGTCTTCGGCATTTATCCCGAGGGCACGCGCTCGCCGGACGGTCGCATCTACAAGGGGCGCACCGGCATGGCGCGTGTCGCCATGGAGACCGGCTATCCCGTCGTCCCCATCGCGATGGTGGGCACACGCGACGCCAACCCCATCGGCACGTGGATTCCGCGCCCAGTGAAGGTGGGCATGCGCGTGGGCGAGCCCATCGATCCCCATGCGTGGGCGGCCGAGCGCGGTCTCGACCCCGCCGAGCATGCCACCCAGCGCGCCTTTACGGACGACTTCATGCACACCCTCGCGCGCCTCGCGGGCAAGCCCTACGTTGATGTCTACGCCTCGGACGTCAAGGCCTCGCTCGCCGCTGGTCACGGCTACCCGGACGGCGCGCAGCCCGGAAATTCCCAGTAGCGCCCGCTCAAGCATTAGAATCGCGGGATAGACTCTATTTCCCGTGTAAGGACGTGCTTACTATCTCTGCCCCGCATTCGGTACCCGCCGCCCCTCAGAAGCAACGTCTCGCCTGGCCGGATGTCGCTCGCGGCGTGTCGATCCTGGGCGTCGTCCTGCTGCACGTGCGTCTCGCCGTACCCGAGGGCGAGCACACGCTTGCCGCCCAGGCGAATGAGCTCATCGACTCGCTGCGATTGCCCCTGTTCTTCGTCATCTCCGGCTTCTTCTCGCAGAAGGTCCTGAACTTCCGCTTCGGCGAACTCTTCCGCAAGCGCCTGTGGTTTCTGCTCATTCCGTATCTCATATGGTCCCTCGTCGAGCTGCGCATGAGCACGTGGGACTTCCACTATGCCTTCGACACGCCACTCGATACCTGGCGCGAGAGCCTGCACACCGTCATGCTCGGCCACTCCATGGGCTGGTTCCTCCACTCGCTCGTGGTCTACAACATCTTCCTGTGGGCCGTGCGCAAGCTGCCGCCGTGGGCGGGCCTCGCCGCGAGCTTTAGCCCGCTGCTGCTCCTTGGCTACACGCAGGAGTACTTCGTGGTGGGCAAAGCCATCATGTTCCTGCCCGTCTTCATGGCCGGCGTGTACTTACGCCCCGCAATCACCACGTTTGCCGAGTCCATTGACTCGCTGCGCCACCCCACGCGCGCGACGTGGTGGGCCCTGGCGCTCACCGTTGCCACGTATGCGGCGAGTGTGACGCTGCGCGGCCGTTTCGACGAGCGCGTCGAACCCATCGACGTTGCCTGGCCACTGCCGGGCGCAGGGAACCTTGGCTTTGAAGAAGCGAAGCTCCTGGTGCGCTTCGCCGAGCAGTCCCTGCAGCTGCCCGCCGGCATCGCGGCCGCAGTCCTGCTGGCCCACGTGCCCTTCGTCTCCGGCTTCTTCCGGTTCATTGGCAGCCACACGCTGCCTATCTACTTAGGCCACCACCTCGGCATCATCGCGCTTTTTGGCTTCCCGAAGACCTACTTCGAGTGGGACATTACGAAGGCCGGCGAGTGGCCGCTCGAGTCCACCGACTTTTGGATTTGGGGCTGTTTTGCCGCCGCGGCCGTGGGCAGCCTAGCGCTGTGGCTCGTGGAGAAGATCCCGGTGCTGCGTTGGACCATGGTCCCGCCGCGCCTGCCGTCGCTCAAAGAACTGTGGAGCCAGCGCCGCGCACAGTGCGAGCACGCCACCCCACGCTAGATAGTCGTTGCCCGGCAGCATCTGCCACCAGGACCACCCGTATTCGAAGTCGTGCGCATGCGGCACGAGCCAGTGCCCGCGCGCGAAGAGCACGATCCACGTTGGCACCGCGAGCCACCAGTTCTGCCGCGCCGTAAAGAAGACCGCGAGGAGTACACACCACACGAAGTGGTGCGACCACGACACCGGCGAGCCCAGCAGGGCCGCGAGCGACGTGACGAGAACGAGCGCCGCTGGCTCGCGCAGCCGGATAAAGAGCGCGACTGCGAGCACAACGCCTAGAACCGCGACCCCCATGAGCCACCAGCCCTCGCCGAGGCCTAGCCGCTCCACGAATCCCCGCAGAGACTGATTGCCCGCATACGCCAAGGCACCAATCCTTTCCGAGTCGCGCAGCGTCGCGGTCCAATACTCCACCGAGTTCTCTGGACGCGGCAGCAGTCCCACCACCGAGCACGCCACGAAGCTTCCGATGCCCCCAGCCACGCCGCGCCAGTCGCGCCTGGCAAAGAAGTAGGCGAGGAAGACCGCCGGCGTGAGCTTGATGGCCATCGCCACGCCGGTGAGCCACCCGCGCCACCGTGCGACGCTGGGGGAGGGATGGACGGAGATAAAGAGGGCATCGGAAAGCACGAGCGCGGCGAGGAACACATTGATCTGCGCGAAGGAGAGGTTCTCGGTGAGTGGCTCGGTCCACGCGGCGGCCGCGGTGAGCAGGAGAGCGGTGCGTGGGTCGCGGACGAGGAGACGAATGCACCACCACAGCGCTGCGAGAGTCGCTGCATTCCACGCCAACGCGGCGAGCTGCCACGGCAGCGGCGCGAGGGGTGTGAAGACAAGCGCGGCGAATGGGGGATAGGTAAACGGCAGCTGCGTGCCGTCCACGGCGAAGACCTGGTCGTAGTAGGTCTCGCCGCTCAGGGCCGCGTGCCCGCCTGCCTGGTAGACGAGGAGATCGATGTGGTGGTGCCACGCGAGGCCCTCGCCGCGCAGCAGCGCCCCGGCGTCGACGGTGGCGAAGAGAAGAGCTGCAGCGAGCGCCAGCCAGGCGAGGACTATCATGAATGGGAATCTTAGCCCCAACGCGGGCGCGGCCGAATTCGCAGGCTAGAGTGGCTAGCGTGCGATACTTCTACGACACCGAGTTTATCGAGGACGGCCAGACCATCGAGTTGGTCTCCATCGGCATCGTGGCCGAGGACGGCCGCGAATACTACGCGGTGTCGACAGACTTTGATCCGGCGCGCGCTAACCCGTGGGTGCGCGAGCACGTGCTGGACAAGCTGCCCAGCCCCTCGGACAAGGTGTGGCGCTCGGCGGCACGCATCCGTGAGGAGGTTCTCGAGTTCCTCACCAGCGCGCCCACCCCGCCGCAGCTGTGGGCGTGGGTGGGCGACTACGACCACGTGCTCGTGGCCCAGCTCTGGGGCGATATGGCGGCGCTGCCGCGCGAGATTCCGCGCTATACCCGCGAGCTCAAGCAGTACTGGGAATTCGCCGGACGCCCCGCGCTGCCGCCGGTACCGGACGGCAACCACGACGCACTCGTGGACGCGCGCCACAACCTCGCGAAGTTCCACGCCTGCATGGAGGCGCTGCCGCTGTCGCCTGGCAACCGCGTGCTCTAGCGAATGTAACTGCCAGTTTATAGTTTCTATTTCCGCACCATGTGTCATAATGGCGGGGTGAGTTGGACAGTAGATATCCCTAAAGAAGCCCTGCCAGATCTCCCGCCGTTGCCTGATGGTATCGAGGAGGCCTTCCAGGACGTCATCTCCCGCGACGCGAAGCAACAGCCCAGCTGGGACCAGGCCCAGGCGGACAACGTCCGCAAGATCCTTGAGTCTGTGCCGCCCATCGTCGTGGCCCCTGAGATCGAAAACCTGAAGAAGCAATTGGCCGATGTCGCCTTGGGCAAGGCCTTCCTGCTCCAGGGCGGCGACTGCGCCGAGACTTTCGAGTCCAACACCGAGCCGCACATCCGCGGCAACATCAAGACCCTGCTGCAGATGGCCGTCGTGCTCACCTACGGCGCCTCGACCCCGGTGGTCAAGCTCGGCCGTATTGCTGGCCAGTACGCGAAGCCGCGTTCCTCGGACATCGACGGCGAGGGCCTGCTCAGCTACCGCGGCGACATCGTCAACGGCGTGGAGAACAACGAAGAGGCCCGCAAGCACGATCCGGCCCGCATGATTCGTGCCTACGCAAACTCCTCGGCCGCGATGAACCTCATCCGCGCGCTCACGTCCTCCGGCACGGCGGATCTCTACCGCCTGCACGAGTGGAACCGCGAGTTCGTCGCCAATTCCTCCGCCGGTGCGCGCTACCAGCAGCTGGCCAACGAGATTGAAAACGGCCTTAACTTCATGACGGCCTGCGGCGTGGACGACACGGTCCTGCGTGCAGCGGACATCTACTGCTCGCACGAGGCGCTCCTGCGCGACTACGAGCGCTCCATGCTGCGCCTGGGCAAGGACGCCAATGGCCAGACCAAGCTCTACGATCTCTCGGCTCACCAGGTTTGGATTGGCGAGCGCACCCGCGGTATCGACGACTTCCACGTTAACTTCGCCGCGCTTATCGGCAACCCAGTCGGCATCAAGCTCGGCCCGGGTGTTACCCCGGAGCAGGCCGTCGACTACGCGGAGAAGCTCGATCCGCTGCGCGAGCCCGGCCGCCTTACGATGATCGTGCGCATGGGCTACGACAAGATTCGTACCGTCCTGCCGCCCGTTGTCAAGGCCGTCGAAGAATCCGGCCACAAGGTCGTCTGGCAGTCCGACCCGATGCACGGCAACACCTTCACCGCCTCCAACGGCTACAAGACGCGCCACTTCGACAAGATCATCGACGAGGTCCAGGGCTTCTTCGAGGTCCACCGCCAGCTGGGCACCCACCCGGGCGGCATCCACCTCGAGTTTACCGGCGAGGACGTCACCGAGTGCCTCGGCGGAGCTGAGGACATCACCGAGGTCGATCTGCCGGGCCGCTACCAGTCCTTCGTGGACCCGCGCCTGAACACGCAGCAGTCCCTCGAGCTCGCCTTCCTCGTCGCGGAGATGCTCCGCCACCAGTAACGGCGCTGTGTGAGCCGGATTTCACGACAACGAAGCACCCAAAACCTGCCAGTTTTGGGTGCTTCGTTGTTCTGAAATCCGGTCCGGTTGCCGACCCCACCAGGCTGGGATAGCGTTGGCTTCATCATTCGGAGGGATCTCATGGGGGAGATATGTTGGAGCCACTATCGGGGTATGACACGAAAGAACTCGTGGGCATGGTCAACCGGGGAGAGGCCATTCGCGTCACGCGCGGGCTTTATCTTCGCGACGAGCCGAGGCCTTATGACCTTGCGGAACTCCTGTGCTTCCGTGACGAGAGGCTGGCGCTCGACGGCTACAGCACGGCACAGCTGTACCTGGGAAGCCCATTGACTTTTCCGCTGCGAGTCATGCGCGCATCCGCGGTAGGGGCGAGTCCCTACTACGAGGCGCGCCGCGCACGACCCAACGCGGCCTTTTCTCTGGGATACGTCCGTGCCTGCAACCCGCTCCAGGCGCTCGAAATCATGCCCGTGGAGCATGGCGTTGACTTTGTGGAGCGATTTTTCCGCGGACGTTCTGCGCGCGAGAACCTCGCGATGTGGGAGCGCTGCCTTGGCCGCATGCCAGCGCGCACACGGGATATCCTTGCCCACGCGTTCATCGGCACGGATAGCGTTCCAGAAAAGCGGCTCACGCAGGGACTACGCGATGCTGGACTGAAGGTCCTCAACAACGTGGATATCGGCCCCTATCGGTGGGATCTCGTGCTCGAGGCCGAGAGGATCGCCATCGAAGTCGACGGCTATCAGTATCACAAGGGCGAGGGCGTGCAGCGCTTCGAGATCGACCGACAGAAGCTCAACGACGCGGTCCACCGCGGTTGGCGCGCGCTGCACTTCACCGCGGCCACTATCGAACACCACTTAAACGTTGCGGTCAATCAAGTGAAGGCCATCGTCGAAGATAAACGCAACTATGTCCCCGGCCCGTGGAAGTGGCACCGCTATTTTCAGAATGATTAGCTGGATTTCAGAACAACGAAGCACCCAAAACCGCGCAGTTTTGGGTGTTTCGTTGTTCTGAAATCCGCTAAGCCAGAGGAGACGTTACATCGGCCACCAGAACACGGGGATGGTGCCGTAGTCGCCGGAGCCAAACCACCATCCGCCGACGCCCACGGCCAGCGCTGCGAGCGCGACCGCAGCGAGCCACAACCCGAACACGACTCCAGAGCGGTTCGAGTAGACCTGCGGCGCGGGTTCTTCCATGGCGGTGGCGACTTCTTCGGGCTCGTGGCGGGCAGTCGCCTCATAGGAGGGCGCGGGTGCGGGCGTGTTAAACGTGGGCTGGGGTAGCGGTGCTTCAACTGGAGCAGCGACCGGGTGCTGCGTGGGCATGTCGAGCTTGGTCTCGAAGCTCAAGCGCGGGTGCTCGTCCTCGGGCAGGGGCTCTGGGGCCATGACCGTCGTGGGATCCTCGGCTGGATTTCCTAGTACTTCGGTCGTGTCAGCAGGCAGGGTGCGGGTTGGCTCGAAGACATCGTCGCTGCGCACGCCCGTGAAGTCCGTGGGCTGCGCCGCCGTGCGCGCCGCCGCCGAGTTCTGGGGGACCGGAACTGTAAAGGCCGGCAACTCCAAGGACGCGGCGACATCGTCGAGTGCGGCGAGGAACTCTGCAGCGTCGGTGAACCGCTCCTCGGGCGCGCGGGCGGTGGCGCTGGCGACGAGGGCATCGAAGAGTGGGGGAATGCCGTCGATACGCGACGACGGCGCGGGGACGTCCGCGTTGAGACGCGAGGTCGCATGCGCGATAGGAGTGTCGCCGGAGAAAGGAACGTCGCCGGTAAGCAGCTCATATGCGACGATGCCGGTGGAGTAGACGTCCGTGGCTGGCGTGATATCTTCGCCCGTCACCTGCTCCGGCGCGAGGTAGGAGACGGTGCCCACGATGTGGTCGTTCGTCGCTTGCGCGTTGGAGGAACGTACTAAGCCGAAGTCGCCGAGTTTTACGCGGTGATCGGCATTAATGAGCACGTTATCAGGCTTGATGTCACGGTGGACGAGCCCGCGCGCATGGACGGCGGACAGCCCCGTGAGGACGGCGCGCAGCACGGCCGTGGCAGCGTGCGGGGGCATGGGGCCACGCTCGGCGAGGAGCTCGCGCAAGGTACCGCCGGTGATGAGCTCCATGATGAGGAAGACAGGATCGCCGTCCGCGGAGAAGTCGTGAATCGCCACGAGGTTGGGGTGAGACAGCTGCGCCATCGCGCGGGCCTCACGGCGGAAACGCTGCTGGAAAATCGGGTCACCAGCAAGGTGCTCGTGCATGACTTTGGCGGCCACCGCACGACCGAGGCGGAGGTCGACGCAGCGGTACACGGTGGACATGCCGCCGCGCGCGATGGGACGGTCAATGCGATAGCGTCCGTCCAGAATGTCGCCTACGACCAAAGTACTCATGCGTTCCAGTATGGCCGATGTCCCTGCGAACAGTCGAACGCGTTAAGGTAGAGCGCGTGACTAATGACGCAAATTCTCAGCTCGCCGCCCTGCTGGCGGACGAAAAACTGCTCACCATGCCCGAGGTCGCGGACAAGCTTGGCATCGCCGTCACGCGCGTCCATGACCTGCTGCACGCGCACAAGCTTCTGGCGTACCGCGACGCCGAAGGCAAGCGCTGGGTTCCGGAGGCTTTCTTCAATGAGAAGGACGCAGTATCCAAGTACGTTTCGGGCTGCATTACGGTGCTCGCGGACGGTGGCTACACGGATGACGAGATTCTCGTCCACCTCTTCACCGAGGACGAGTCCCTGCCGGGCCGTCCCATCGATGGCCTCCACGGCCACCTTGCGCGCGAAGTCATTCGCCGCGCGCAGGCCTCGGCGTTCTAGCTTGCCGATGCCGCCGGTTCCGGTGCCGCTGTCAGCGCTGCGCCGCGGGGCGTGTCCTGGAAGATCCACTCTGCGCACCACCAGGCCGCGATGGCGGCAGCGATGACCCACCACCAGTTGTAGAGCTGGTGGTTGCCGTCGCCGGAGAAGGACACGGCGACGAAGAAGCTGGCGGCCGTGGCGAGTTTCATCATCCAGCGCGGGGGACGCGCGACGCCGGCTACGGAGATGACGGACGCGTAATACCACGGCAGCGTCACCGAGTTGAAGACGAAGGCCACGCAGTAGGCGGCGGCCATGCCGAGCACGGCCGCGCGGCGGTCCTTGTAGGACAGACACCACACCACGACGAGCCCGAGAAGCATGAGCGCCATGGAGATGGTGCGCGCGACGCCGAGGACCCCGTTGTAGGTGACATCGGGGCTGAAGACCTGCATGATGGGCACGAGGATGTCTGTTGTCAGGGTGGGGGCGGCGAGCGGGTTGATGACCTTTGAGTTGCCGGTGATTTCGGACAGCCAGCCCCATGAGGAACCGGAGGCCCACGTGATGGCGGCGACGACGGCGATGGACTCGACGACGATGAGTACGCCGCCACCGAGGATTGCCGCGATGGGCTTTAACCAGTTGTCACGGGGTCGCGGGGCGAACGCGTGGATGAAGATCCACAGGATGAACGGCATGGCGAAGAACGCCGTGACCTTGAGAGCCGTGGCGACGGCGACGAGCGCGATGGCCGCGAGGAAGCGCTTGCGCAGCGCGAGGACGAGGCCGACGCTCACGAGGCCCACCATGACGGACTCGTTGTGCATGCCGCCGATGAGGTGGATGAGCATGACGGGATTGGCCACACCCAGCCACAGGGCGAGTGCTGGATTGCCGCCGAGTGCGCGGGCGATGTGAGGGACGGCCCAGGCAATGAGCGCGAAGCCGAGGACGGAGACGACCTTGTAGGCGATGACGCCAGCCGCCACGTTGTCGCCGACGACGGAGGTAATGATGTCGCCGGTCCACAGGTGCAGCGGGCCGTAGGGCGTGGTGGTGTTGCGCCAGTCGTGGGAGACCTCCAGCAAATACGGGCCGGGGTTGGCGGCGGCGCCCTGCTCGTACGGGTTGAAGCCGTCGCGGACCATGGCGCCCTGCATGAGATACGAGTACACGTCGCGTGAGGCGAGGGGCCCGGCGAAGAGAAGCGGGATGACCCAGCACCACAGCAGGCGCTGGACGCGGGGAACGACAGGCTCGGCAAGCTGGCGGTCCTGGGCGCGCAAGGTCGGTGCGACGAGGTGCCGCCCGGCAAGGGCCCAGGCGTAGACGAGCGCGAAGATGCCTACCCAGAACAGAAGCATCGAAAGGTTGCGCCCGTGGCCGAACGCGATAAACGACAGGCCGAGGGCCTCGAGCGCGCCGCCGCGACTGCGCACGGCACCGCCGCCGAAGGACGCGGCCCACAGGATGACGGTGGCGGCGATGCCAACCCACAAAGGATTACGCCACCACGGCTGAGATGCGCCGTCGGACGCAGGCATGGGTTCTGCGGCGGACGCGTGTGCGACGCTCATGCGAGGAGACCGCCCTTAGCTCTTACGAGCCGTGGACTTGTGCGCGAGGCGCTCGAGTATCTCGGTGACCTCGGGCGCGACATTCGCCGACTGCAGGTGCTGAAGGCCGGAAGCCGTGAGCCGCGTGATGCGTTCTTCCAGCTGCTCGCGTGCGCCGGAGTCTGCGATGATCTGGGCCATGCGGGCGATATCGTCAGGATCGTCGGTCTGGCCGACGAGGCGGCGGAGGGTGGCTGCGGCGGTGGGATCGGCGGCATCGGCATGCTGGAGCGCGAGCGCGAGGAGGACGGTGCGCTTGCCTTCGCGCAGGTCGTCGCCGGCGGGTTTGCCGGTGACCTTCGGATCACCAAAGACGCCGAGCTCGTCGTCGCGGAGCTGGTACGCGATGCCGATGTCGCGGCCGTAACCGCGGAAAGCGGCGATGAGCTTGTTTGTGGCGCCGGCGATGGCCGCGCCGAGGTGGAGCGGGCGCTCGATGGTATACGCCGCCGTCTTGAAGCGGTTGACGTTTTCGGCAAGCTCGATGGACTCGCTGTTCGTGGCCTCCAAGTTGATGTCGAGGAGCTGGCCACCGATGACCTCGGTGCGCATGCCGCGCCACGGGGCGCGGGCGCGCTGGAGGGCCGCGGCGGAAAGGCCAGAGTCCGTCAACATGTCTTCGGCCCATACGAGCGCCATGTCGCCGGCGAGGATGGCTGCGGACTCGCCGTAGCGCGCGGAGTCGCCGCGCCAGTTGTGGTCGCGGTGCAGCTTCTCCAGCGAGCGGTGGACGGTGGGATTGCCGCGCCGGGTATCGGAGGCGTCCACGATGTCGTCGTGGATGAGCGCGCACGCCTGAATGAACTCGAGGGAGCTCGCCGCGCGCAGCATGGCGGCAGGATCCTCCTCGGCCTTGTCGAGGCCGCCCGCGCCGACAAAGCCAGCCCAGGCGTAGAGCGGGCGAATGCGCTTGCCGCCGTCGAGCACGAAAGACTCGAGGAAGGAGACGGCGTCGACGACCGGCTGGCCGATGGCCGCGATGTCGCTACGGCGACTGGTTAAGAAGGCATCGAGCGCGCCGCGGACGTCATCCGGGACCGATTCGAAAGACGGCGTGGCCGTGCCGCGGCCTGCGCCGTGCGGGGAAGCTGGAGTGGCATGTGCTGCGTTATTCACAGTGAACACCCTACCGTGTGGCCAAGGCCGAATTGGCGATAGTGGCCTAGCGGGCGGGCGCGTCCGGTTCGGGGCCGTCTGTGTTGGTCCCGGGGTAGGTCTCGGGCGCTCCCTCGAGCGGGAGCCGGGCAGCGAGGATGGCAAAGGGACGGTCGTCGCCGGGGTAGTGGAAGTTGCGCATGACGTCGTAGAAACCGGCGGCACGGTAGAGCCCGAACGCGCGGTTGGCCTCATCCGGAACCTCGGGCGTGGACAGCAGCGCGTAGCGTGCGGAGACGTCGCGGACGAGTTCATTGAGCATCGTGCGGCCTAATCCTTGACCTTGAGCAGCGGGAAGCACATGGATCTCGGCGACCTCGAAGTAGTGGCGCACGAGGTCCCAATCGTCGTCCGTGAGATCACGCTGGCTTTGCAGCCCCATGCGCAACTGGCGGTCCCACCACGTGCTCGAGTTGCCGAGGAAGCCGTAGGCGAGGCCTACGATAGCGTCCTCGTCTTCTGCGATGACGGCGGTAAAGCCGGGCTGGATGCAGTCGCGCCGCCACGCATCGATGCGATAGGGCATGACGGAGTCGGGGTAGCCCATGGCCTCGACATGGATATTGACGAGTACGGGCACGTATAACGCGAATTCCGTGGCACGCAGACGGCGGATGGTAAAGGTCACGTCTCTATGGAATCAAACTTCCCGCGACGGAGTGAACAAGGGGTGCGGCGGTTCGTCCGCACGGTCGCTGCCGCGGCGGTGTCGCGAGTCCCCAGAATTTCGAACATCGGCGAGCCTAATTCGAAATTGGCCATTGGAAACCCTTGATCCATTCGAACATGTGCACTAAAATGTGGAGTAGATGTTCGGACGGTTCGTAGAGTGTGCGTCATACAAGCCCGGATGGTTCGAATGTGGAGAACCGAATAATCAGAAATATCCACGGCGCGTAAGAAAGAGAGGAAGTCGTATCATGGCACAGATCATCTCCGCCGCTACGAGGTTTGCGGATGCTGGAAAGGCTGGTAAGCGTGTGCGCTTCCTGGCCCAGGGCTATGACTTGCTTGACCGTGCCCGTGTCGAGGCTTCCGCCGGAAAGTACGAGGAGGCGCTCGAATTCGTCTATCAGGCGGCACTGCGTACCGCTGGCGCGTGGGTTGCAAGTTCGCGCGTGGCCAAGCGCAAGCGTCTGCCGTCGAGCGCGTGGGAGCGTCTGGCGCTCGTGGGCGAGGATGCTCAGGAGTGGGCGGACAAGCTGAAGGCCTACTCGCGCACACGCTCGCGCGTCATCTCGGGTCTCGATGACTCGGTGGAGCCGGAGGTCGTGCTGGAGCTTATGGCTCTGGTGGGCGAGTTCCTCGCCGTGGTGGATGGAAACGACGCGCTGCCGTTCGCAGCCTAAGGTTGTGTTGCCTGCTGCACGCTCTGTTGAGTTGCGTGGCGGGCGGTCGGGTGCACGTATTATTGCGGTGCCTGACGCTCCATCCTGTGGCGTGGGTGTGAGCTGCTAAACGGAAATGGGGTTTCGGGAACTAACCCGATACTCTGGACGTTGGACTAGGTAGAAACCCACTTTTGGCCCCTAATTTGATCCGCAGGAGGAAGCTGTGTCTCTGTCTGAACAGGAAATGCGCACACTTCGTGAAATCGAGCAGTCGTTGATGGCTGATGATCCAAAGTTTAGTGCTGCAGTCACGGAGGCCTCCGCTACCGAAGGGGCGACGGGCCACGTCACGTTGCGTGGCGTCGCGCTCGTCGTAGTGGGCCTTGTTCTTCTTGTTGGCGGTGTGGCGCTGGCGCAGATGTCGTTGTGGTTCGTCGCGCTGTCTATCGTTGGCTTCCTCGTCATGTTCGGTGCGGGTGTGTGGATGCTCCGCGGCGACGCGAACGTGAGCTCGGTGGCAAAGACCTCGGCGCGCGGCGCATGGCAGAAGGCGCCAAAGCGGAATCCTCAGTCTGGCGGCATGGAAGATAAGTTCCGCAGCCGCTTCGAGCGCTAGTTCCCGCTTCTGGACTTTTCGCCCGGCCCCATCACTTCTGGTGAGGGGCCGGGATTTTTTATGCCGTTTTGTGGTCGGGGCAGGGGGCGGAGGCCACGACGCCCCACTTTCACCCACTGCGCCCCCTGGTGACCACCATTCCCCACTTTGCCCCACCTAGGCCCGTGCACGGCGGAAACTCTATGTGGCGGTGCGCTGTAGAGACGTCGGCGCTGTAGTGAGAGAACAGGAAAGGCGCAGGTGGAGTGGGGGACGGGTGGTATCGGGAAGCTAGTGGGCAAGGTGGTGTGCATGGGGCGTGGGGGAGAGAAGTGGGGGCGATGTGGGTGGGGCACGGGAATTTGCCCCACCGAAAAATTTGCCGTCTGCCTGGGGTTTTTATAATTACAACGATGAGACACGGGGCTTGCGGTGTTGATGGTGGGGGAAAGTGGGGTAGAGTGGGGCGCAGCGGTGGAACGGAGGGTCGCACACACGGCCTGAAGGACCATCACGAGAGGAACCGGAGTTCTCGAGAATTAGGAAGGTGGGCCCGGGATGTTTCTGGGAACCTACACTCCGAAGCTCGATGACAAAGGGCGGCTCACGCTCCCGGCGAAGTTCCGCGAGGACTTGGCTGGCGGGCTCATGGTGACGAAGGGGCAGGATCACTCTTTGGCGGTCTATCCGCGGGAAGAGTTCGCACAGCGGGCTCGGAAGGCGGCAGCTGTTTCGCGCACCAACCCGGAGGCACGTGCCTTCATTCGTAATCTCGCTGCGAGTGCGGATGAACAGCGTCCCGATGGAAACGGTCGCATCACCCTTTCGGCGGCACATCGCGACTATGCAGGCCTGACCAAGGAATGCGTCGTGATTGGCTCCGTGGATTTCCTTGAGATCTGGGACGCAGCCAAGTGGGCTGAGTATCAGGCCGCAACTGAAGATGCCTACTCGGCAGGCGACGCGGACGATGTCCTTGCTGGCTTGTTGTAAGGCGGATTGCAGAACTTCACAGTGCGTGTAAGGACTCTGCCCGAGGTGGATGCTCTGGTGTACTTCCCCGATATCAGAAACCTGCCTCGGACAGGGCTCTATACGCACTTTCTTTATAACGTCTACAGCTTAAAAATTTCACACAATCTTTTAAGCGGGCTGACGGTCCACACGTCACACGAGACGACGCGGTAGGAAAGGGGGCACGGCCCGAAATGACCGAGAACTACGACATCCTGGCTAATCACGGCCATGTCCCAGTCATGCGCGAACGCATGGCGCAGCTCATCGCGCCGGCTGTCGAAGCCGCGGGGGAGACCGCCGTACTTGTCGACGGCACCCTGGGTGCTGGCGGACACACGGAGTATTTCCTGAAGACGTTCCCGCAGCTGCGCGTTGTGGGCGTCGACCGCGACTCGGCTTCTTTGGCGGCGGCACGGGAGCGGCTGGCCGGTTTCGGCGAGCGTTTCGTGGGCGTGAATGCCCGCTTCGATGACTTGGGCGCGGCCATTGCGGCAGGCGAGGGGCCTGTCTTTGAGACGGCGCGTGAGCACGGTTTGGCGGCCGGCTTTTTTGATCTGGGCGTCTCGTCTATGCAGCTCGACCAGGTGGAGCGCGGCTTTGCGTACCGTACGGACGCACCGCTGGACATGCGCATGGATCCGTCCCAGCCCGTGACGGCCGCGGACGTGCTCAACACGTACTCGCATGGCGAGTTGGCGCGTATTCTCAAGACCTACGGCGACGAGCGCTTCGCTGGCAAGATTGCCTCGGCGGTCCTGCGCGAGCGCGAGAAGGAACCATTCACCACGTCCGCGCGCCTGGTGGAGCTGCTCTACGCCACCATCCCGGCGGCGACGCGTCGCACCGGTGGGCACCCGGCGAAGCGCACGTTCCAGGCGCTGCGCGTGGAGGTCAACCGAGAGCTGGAGGCCATCGAGCAGGTTATCCCCGTCGTGACGGATGCCCTGCGCGTGGGCGGGCGTGCGGTCTTCATGAGCTACCAATCCCTCGAGGACCGGATTGTGAAGGCAGCGTTCAAGGAGCTGTCCACGTCCACCACGCCGCCGGGGCTGCCCATGGATCTGCCGGGCACCGCGGCCCACTTCACCGTCATCACACGTGGGTCGGAGAAGGCGAGCGAAGCGGAGATTGCTGAGAACTCCCGTGCAGCTTCCGTCCGCGTGCGGGCGCTGGAACGCCTCGACGGCGAACTTTCCTTCCACGGGCCGGAACCCGTCCGCGAGGGAGGGCGGCGATGAGCCGGACAGACCGACTGCACACCACCGAGACCAACCACATGACCACGAGCACGAGAAAGGCACCGCAGACCATGGGCGCGAGCAGGGACTACACTGCAGCCAACGACCAGCGCTGGGGTCAGACCGCGACCCTGGTTGAAGATCGTGGCGTCTCCACGCGCAGCGAATCCCCGCGGCGCCGTGGTGGCCGCGCGCGTTCTTTGCGCTTCGAGCGCGGAATGACCACTGCGCCGCAACGCACCGAGCGTTTGTCCGCGGAAGATGGCGGTGCGAAGACTGCTCTGCTTCCTTCGCGAACGTCGCCGGCGCCGCGCGTGCGCAAGGGCCGTCCGCAGCGCGTGGGCTCCCAGCAGGTGCTCACGCACCGCGGCCGCCGCATTGGCACCGTCCAGCGCGTCAGCCCCTTTGCGAAGACCTCGTTCTACGCGCTCGCGCTGCTGCTCGGCGGCGTGTTTATCGCCATGGGGCTCTCCGGCCTGTCCACAGCGCAGACCTTCAAGATTCAGCAGCTTTCCGTCCAAGAGAACACGCTGGACAATCAACTTGAGACCCTCAATCGTGACCTCGAGGACGTGCGTTCCTCGGCGGACGTGGCGCGCCGCGCCGCGGAAGATTCCATGGGTGTTCCGGCCCAGGCGGGAATCGTTGAGGTCCAAGAAAACGGCGACATTGCCGAGCGCCGCCCGGCAGAACCGGAAACGGACTCTATTATCGATGTCAACGGTGCGCCGGTTCGACCGGGCCAGGCATCGAGCGACCCGAACGAGACCGAGGATGTCAACGGCAACCTCAACGCGGTCCCGCAAGGAACGCAGTCCGTGCAGGCTCCGCAAGGCCAGCAGGCTTACCAGGCGCCCTACGCGGCGCGTCGGACCAACTAATCCGGTTGGCTTAAGGCACGCTAATGCGCGGGTGCATGCCCGCGCGTTTTCTGTATTTACCAAGCAGAACAACGCGGCACAGACGTTAATGGCAGTTCAGTGATAGACAGGTGGCGAAAGAAACTGGTGACTCCGTCGAATTCGTCGAATTCCCGCGGCGGCGCGGGCCGCGGGTCCCGCCGTACACGCGGTGGACGCCCGTCTGCGCAGCACACCTCGCGCGGTGGTGCGGCACAGCATAGGCCACAACAGGTGCCACAGGGACGTCGCGAGTTTCAACAGGCCCAGTCCCGCCGCGATGCGGCGCGGAAGAAGGCGAATGTCCACAAGGACCAAGCCACCCTCATGCGCCACCGTGTGCGCCAGGTCATGGCCGTGCTCATTCTCGCCGCGGTGGTTATTGGTGGACGCTTGGGCTGGGTGCAGCTCAAGTGGGGCCCAGCGCTTGCTGCCCAGGCAGTCGCGCAGCGCGAGCGCGTGTACACCGATCCCGCCCGGCGTGGCACCATCACGGATCACGAGGGGCAGATCCTCGCGTACACCATGCAAGCCCGGTCGTTGACCGTCTCGCCCACGCGCTTGCGTGACGAGCTTGCCCAGCAAGAAGAAAACACCATGTACCAGGACGGCTCTGCTGACGGCCTGGACGAGAAAGCGCTGAAGGACAAAGTTGATGACCGCGTCGCCGCGCGCCTGCAGGACATGGCCTCCGGCATTCCGCAGAAGATTAAGGACGCCGGCCGCGAGATTGAGGGCGTCGATGCCAAGGATATTCTGAAGAAGCTTAAGGCGGATACGGAGTATGAGATCCTCGTGCGCAACGTGGACCCAGACGTCGCCGTCGAGATTGCCAACACGTACCACGGCGTCGCCGCGGACCAACAGGCCGTCCGTCAGTACCCGAACGGCTCCATCGCGGAAAACGTGGTGGGCAAGGTGTCCATGGACGGCACCGGCCAGTTTGGCCTGGAGGCTTCGAGCGATGGCAAGCTGGCCGGCCGTGATGGCCGCTCGACGGAGGACGTCTCCGCGGACGGCCAGGCCATCCCGGGCACGTTGCGTGACCAGACGGAGGCGCAGGACGGCATGAGCATCGAGCTCACCCTCGACCTGGACCTTCAGACCTTCGTCCAGCAAAAGCTGGAGAAGGCCGTGGGCAACTCCAAGGCGAAGGGCGGTCAAGCCGTCGTCCTGGATTCGGCGACGGGCGAGGTCCTCGCCATGGCGAATACCGGCACCATCGACCCGAATAAGGACATCGATAAGCAGCTCGAAGAGGGCAAGGACTTTGAAAACAAGTCCATCTCTTACCCCTTCGAGCCGGGGTCGGTAGCCAAGATCATTACCGCCGCGGCCGCCATCCAGGAAAGCCTCACGACCCCGGAGGAAGTCCACCAGGTCCCGGGCAGCATCGACATGGCTGGCGTCACGGTTGCCGACGCGTGGCAGCACGGCGTCGAGCCGTACACCACGACGGGCATCTTCGGTAAGTCCTCCAACGTGGGCACGCTCATGCTCGCGGAGAAGCTCGGCCAGAAAAAATTCGCCGAGTACCTCGAGGCCTTCGGTCTGGGACAGGTCACCGGCGTCGAGCTGCCTAATGAGTCTGCGGGCATCGTCCCAGACCAATCCCAGTGGTCTGGCGGCACCTTCGCTAACCTGCCGATCGGCCAGGGCATGTCGTGGACGGCGCTCCAGCTCGCGAGCGTCTACCAGACCCTCGCGAACGGCGGCGAGCGCATCGAGCCACGCATCGTGGCGAAGATGACCACCGCCGAGGGCGATGAGATCAAGCAAGACGAGCCGAAGCATACGCAGGTCGTGAGCCCGGAGACCGCCAAGACCGTCGTGGACATGTTCCGCGCCGTGTTCCAGTCGGACCCGCAGGGCTACCAAAACGGCACAGCCCAGGGCAATGACATTGAGGGCTACCAGCTCTCCGGCAAGACGGGCACGGCCCAGCAGGTCGACGAGGAGACCGGTGCGTACTCCAATTCGAATTACTGGATTACGTTTGCTGGCATCGCGCCTGCGGATGAGCCGCGCTTCGTCGTGTCCATCATGCTCGACCGCCCGCAGTCGGGCGTCAACGACAACGGCTCGGGCGGACAGTCCGCCGCGCCGGTGTTCAAGGACATCGCCGAGTGGCTCATCGCGCGCGACAATATCCCGCCGTCACCGGAGGCCAAGCCGCTTGTGCTCCGCCAGCAGTAAAGGCAGTACTACAGGCAGCAGGCACGGCAGCGTTTGACGCTGGACGCGACACGCGGCAGGGCCCCGGATGGGGCAGAAAGAGAAGGTACCGTAGGAGTTATGAGGCTCTTCCGGTTTTAGAGTGCATTGATTTTG
>NZ_KQ961741.1:0-16261 GCF_001563605.1 Corynebacterium sp. CMW7794 | reverse complement strand
GGACTCCCAGTCCAAAAACCTCATGGACATAACATCATTGCACTAAGCAGCGCATTATTCGCTGCATGAACGAGGAACGATCCCCACAGGCTCTGGAACCACAATCGCGCCAGGACCAAAGACGTACCAAGGAATGCGATATACAGCATGACCGCGGGCTGCGCGTGGACCAATGCAAAGGCAACCGTCACGAGGATCGCGGCCAGGGGCGTCGATAGCTTGGTTCTGAGACCGTCGAACAGCATTCGTCGAAAGACGATTTCCTCAATCGCAGGTATCACGACTGCGCCGCAGAGAATCATGAGCAGCCCAGCGGCAACGCCCAGATGAAATCCATCGCGGTCTGCGCTCCCGTCCTGTGGGGCTAATCCCGCTGCCGTTCCAATGAGCATTGCTCCCACACCGCCGCATAACATCGTGACCGGCGTCCACCACAGAAGGTGCCACAAAGAATGCGCAGGGCGGACAAAACCGAGTTCTCTCAGTCCCCAACCGCACGAGCGCATAAGCCCGAAGTACAGCACAGCTGCTCCAGCGACGGTTCCCAGAAGGACGCCGCCTACCGTCGCGAAATCCGGAACAGGAGCTCCTATTTTCTTTGCAATGAAACCCAATCCCAGCGCTCCGACTGCTGCCCCGCTCAACAGCGCCACCAACGCTGCAAGTGACCACACCACATGAACCAGCTGAGGACTGGGGTCGAGGTCGCTACCGGCATCGTGTTTCAAATTCGGATCGCTGACGTTCAACATGGTGGTGTGGTTGTCCCCTTCCGGCGTTGTCTCCTTGCCGGCTCGTCACGCTACAAGCGACCTCCACCGCAGGCAGCCACAAGCTCGTTGGCTCAAACAGCAGACAAAGAATGAAGTAATTGTTAAGCCCGTTCATCATCCCATATGAATATCAATTTCCATAAGGAAACCATATTTATGCATCCACGAGAAGCGGCACGTAGAGCACCACTATCAGCGACACTAAACGAAAATGAGCACAAGAGGGCCCCACAGTGCGCGCGGAAGCAACAGCTGTAGAGCCCTCCAAATGTGGGTGCGCAAGCGAAAACTGAATTTTAGGAGTGCGTGAAGTTGGCGTCGCGCTTCTCGGCGAAGGCGGCCATGCCTTCCTTCTGGTCGTTGGAGGAGAAGATGGAGTGGAAGGTGCGGCGCTCGAAGAGGAGGCCCTGTGCGAGGGTCGTCTCGTAGGCGGCGTTGACCTGCTCCTTAATCATGGTCGTCGCGATAAGCGATTTGGCCGCGATGGTCGCGGCGGTCTTCAGCGCCTCGTCGAGGAGCTCGCCGGCGGGGACGACGCGGGCGACGAGCCCGGAGCGCTCGGCTTCCTCGGCGTCCATCATGCGGCCGGTGAGGCACATCTCCATGGACTTGGCCTTGCCCACGGCGCGCGTGAGGCGCTGGGAGCCGCCCATGCCCGGGGTGACGCCGAGGTTGACCTCGGGCTGGCCGAACTTGGCGCGGTCACCAGCGATAATGAAGTCGCACATCATGGCCAGCTCGCAGCCGCCGCCGAGCGCGTAGCCGTTGACGGCCGCGATGATCGGCGTGCGCGCGCGGGTGAGGATATCCCAGTCCGCGAACCAGTTGGTCGAGTACATCTCGGTCGCGCCGCGCGGCGCCATCTCCTTGATGTCGGCGCCGGCGGCGAAGGCCTTCTCGGAGCCCGTGATGACGATAGCCCCGATGTTCTCGTCCGCGTCGAACTGAGCGACGGCGGAGGTCACCTCCTCCATCGTGGCCTTGTTGAGCGCGTTGAGCGCCTCGGGACGGTTGAGTGTAATGAGCGCGACGCGGTCGCGGGTCTCGGTGAGGATGGCCATGGTGTCTCCTTCAGTCGTGCGTTAAACGTTCTTGGTGAAATCCGGCGGCGCAATGCCGTCGATGGGGGCGAAGATGGCGCCCGCGTCGCCCGGCACGTCCGCGATCGTGGCGTACTTCCAGTGCGGGCTGCGGTCCTTGTCGATGATTTGGGCGCGGATGCCCTCGGCAAACTCGGGGTGGCGCTGCATATTGAGCGACATCCAGAATTCCTGCGTGAGCACGTCCGCGAGGCTGTGCTGCGCCGCGCGCTCCAGGCCTTCCTCGGTCACGCGGATGCCCAGCGGCGAGTTGCGGCGAATGCGCTTGGCGGCCTTCGCAGCCCAGTGCTCCTCGCCGTGCGCGGCGGCCAGCGCGTCGAGTCGCTCGAGCGTCGCCTCGGCCGTGGGCGCGGCGTAGGCCTCGACCATCTCGGCACGGTCCTCGCCGAAGCCCGGACCGGCGTCCTGTGTGAACTCCGCGATGACGGCCGGGTCCGCGGTCTCGTGCAGCCGCGCCACGAGCGGCTCAATCTGGTCCTGCGGCACGTAGTAGTCTGCGAAGCCGGTGTCGATGGCCTCGGCCGCGCCGACGTGGGCCGCGGTGTAGCCCAGATGGAAGCCCAGCCGATCCGCCGCACGCGCGAGGACGTAGGAGCCACCGGCATCCGGCGAGTAGCCGATGCCGACCTCGGGCATCCCCAGGCGCGAGTCATCCGTGACGATCCGGTGGCTACCATGCGCCGAGATCCCGATGCCGCCACCCAGCACGATGCCCGTCTGCAGCGCCACGTACGGCTTGGGGTAGACCGAAATATAGTGGTTAAGCTCGTACTCCTCGCGCCAGAACGTGGCGCCGAAGTCGCCTGGTCCACCCTCGGCGACTGCGTCGCGGTAGAGCGCCGCGACGTCGCCGCCAGCGCACAGGCCGCGCTCACCAGCACCCCGCACGAGCACGAGACGCACCGCGTCATCGTCCGCCCACGCACGCAGAACGCGGGTGAACTCACGAATCATGTCCAAGGTCAACGCGTTGAGCGCCTTAGGCCGGTTAAGCGTGAGCGTGCCCACGCCGTCGCGCACGGAAGCGAGAACCTCGCCCTCGGTGATTTCTACAGACATCTCACAGTTCCTTTCTATTTCGCTTCGAGCAGCAGGGCCTCGCCTTGTCCCCCGCCACCGCAGAGCGCAACACCCGCGCGCGAACCCGCGCCCGCCGCCAGCTGGTGCGCCGCATGCACGACCAAGCGCGCTCCCGATGCCCCGATGGGGTGCCCCATCGCAATCGCTCCGCCCTGCGGGTTGACCGCGTCCGGGTCCAGGCCCAGGGTGCGCGCGGAATGGACGACGACGGCGGCAAAGGCCTCGTTGATTTCCACGTGGTCGAGGGAGCCTGCGTCCCAGCCCTCGCGCTCAAGGGCGCGGAGGAGGGCATCGGCAGGCTGTTGCTGCAGCGAGGAATCAGGGCCGGCGGTCTGGCCCACCGAACGCAGCGCGGCGAGAACCTCCCAGCCCTGCGCCGCGGCATGCGCGGCCGTGGTGAGCACAACCGCCGCCGCGCCGTCCGTAATGGGCGAGGAATTGCCCGCCGTAATCGAGCCGCCCTTCTCAAAGGCCGGGCGGAGCTTGGCCAACGACTCGTCCGTGACGCCCTCGCGGATGCCCTCGTCGGACTCGATGGTCACCGAGCCCTTGCGGGTCTCGATGGTAAGCGGCACGATTTCGCGGGCGAGCGTGTCGTCCTGCGTTGCGGCGAGCGCGCGTTGGTGGCTCAGCGCCGCGCAATGGTCCTGTTCTTCGCGGGTGACGGGATAGCGGTCCGCGTATTTCTCGGACAGCGAGCCCATGGAAATACCCAGGTCCGCGGCGCGCAAGCCGTCGTGTTCCATGTGGTCGAGCGCCTCAAACGCCCCGAATTTCACGCCGGCGCGCGAGCGCGGCAGCAGGTGCGGCGCATTCGTCATGGATTCCATGCCGCCGGCGACGACGACCTCGGCCTCGCCCGCGCGCAGCAGACGCGCCGCGTCGATGACGGCCGTGAGCCCGGAAAGGCAAATCTTATTCACCGTCGTCGTATGCGCCCGCGGCGAAATCCCGGCCGCGAGCGCGGCCTGCTTCGTGGGATTCTGGCCAACGCCGGCCTGGAGGACCTGGCCGAAGACGACGGCATCGACAAGCTCGGGCTCCACGCGCGCCTGCTCAAGCGCGCCGCGGATGGCGTGCGCGCCCAGGTCGGTGGCGGGCAGTGCAGCAAGCCTGCCCAACAGCTTGCCAAAGGGGGTGCGCGCGGCGCCCACGATGACGATATCGGTATCCTGCAGGGTCACAAGGCCTCCCAAGAAGAATCTGTACGAATTTAGAATAAATCGTACAGTTCCTTCGTGACCTGCGCCACCCTTTCGGTTAGGAAGTGAGGAATTCCTTCCACGCGGGCCACTCGGCGTACATCTGCGCGCGCCCCGCGTCGAAGTTCGCCCGCAGCTTGGCGACGTTCTTTTCCGTCGACGCGACCTGCATATCCTCCGGGAAGAACAGCTGCGCGCGGCCTTCCTTTTCCAGCTCCAGCAGCCGGTCCTTCGACGCGTTATACCGGTCCGGACGTTGGATGAGCGCCTCCGCGACCGCGGGGTACCGGCCCAGCACGCGGCGCACGGCGCGGCGGCGTGTAACCTGCGGTCGGACGTAGCCGCGCGGGTGCGTGCCCACAAAAAGGAACTTCTCGTAGCCAGCCTTCTCCGCCTGGTCGATGGAGATGCCGCCGGACTCGCCCAGCGCGCCGTCCACATACGGCACGCCGTCAATAAAACGCAACGGCATGATAAGCGGCAGCGTCGAGGACGCGCGCACGTACATATTCAAATCCGACTGCTCGTAAATATCGTCGCGCGTAATGTAGACAGACTCGCCTGTATCCGCGCGCGTCGTCGCGAGATTCATCTCCGCCGGATTGGCCAGAAATGCTTCGAAGTCGAAGGGCAGTTCCTCATCCGAGGAGCGCTCATAAATATACTCCGCATTGAAATACCCCGTGCCGCGCAGCAGCGAGGACACCCCGCCGAAGCTGGGGTTATGGGCAAAGTCCACGAAAGATTCCTTCGCCCGCCACGCATCGTGCGAGAGATAGTTCACGGCGTGCGAGGCTCCTGCGGACACGCCGCCCACCCAGCCGAACTGCACGTCTTCCTCGATGAGCTTGGCCACGCAGGCCGCCGTGTACGAGTTACGCATGCCGCCACCTTCAAAAATCAGGGCGGTATTTCTTGCATCAATCACGTTGTTTTACTGTACACAGCTGCTTACGATGTTCACATGGGATTACTTGACGCGCTCCGCTCGCTCACCGGCCCCAAGGCCCCGCGCCTCGCCACGCCCGAGGCTGGCGCGCCCGTCGTCGAGGTCGGCCACCTCGAGGTCCACACCGCCGGAACCTTGCTCATCGTCGTCACCGACCCTTCCGGCGTCGCAGCGCTTCGTGAGGTCGCCCGCGCCGCCGAGCCTGCCTGGCTTGCCGATGCCCCCACCCGCGTCTTCTTCTCCCCCTCCCCGCGCCCCGAGGTCCCCGTCCGCGACCCGAAGAAGGGCTGGGCCATCCCGCTCGACCCGGACACGCGCGCCGCACTCCTAGAGACCCTGCGCGCCGAGCCGGGCGACTACGAACTGTCCGAAACCCTCGCAATCTCCGTGGAGTAAACCATGCTCATTCTTCCTTTCAACGGCGTCCGTCCCCGCATCCACCGCAGCGCGTTTATCGCGCCGAACGCCACGATTATCGGCGACGTGGAAATCGGCCCCGATTCGTCCGTCTTCTACGGCACGGTCCTGCGCGCCGACGTGGGCGCCATCCGTATCGGCGCGCGCACGAATATCCAGGACAATTGCGTACTCCACGTCGACCGCGACGCAGACTGCGTCCTCGAAGACGACGTGACCGTGGGCCACATGGCGATGGTCCACGGCGCACACGTCGAGTCCGGCACGCTCGTGGGCATGCAGGCCACCGTGCTCTCGCGCTCGCGCATCGGTACCGGCTCGCTCATCGCCGGTGGCGCCGTGGTCCTCGAGGGCCAGCACATCCCGGCGCGCTCGCTCGCCGCTGGCGTGCCCGCCAAGGTCCGCCGCGAGCTGAGCCCCGAGGAATCCGCCGCGTTTATCCCGCACGCCGCGCGCTACGTGGAGACCGCCCGCGGCCAATCACCCGAGTCCGAGTCCCTACGACTCGAGGACGTCTGGTTCTAGAGCGAGACCACGCCCATGATGATGAGGAAGCCCGCGACCGCGTAGCCCGAGTACAGCGCGACCTGGGTCGAGTTGCGGCGCGCAGCCGCGAAGATGCGCCCGGCTGGGCTGTCCGGGTAATGGCGCACCATCGCGAGCCCCAGGCCGCACAGCGTGGGCAGGCTCAGTGCTAAGCAGGCGTAGAGCAGGCCCGCGCTGATCCGCGAATTCACCGAGAGGTCGCCCGCCGCCAAGTGCATGAGGCCGTAGTAGAACGGCACGGACGTGAGCGATTGGATAACGCCCATCGCGAAGCCGACAAGCCCCGTGAGCAACGACGGAGTGCGCAGAGGGCCCAGAAGTTTCTCCACGAGCGGGCTCGACTGGCCCTTCGAGCGCCACGCGCCGAGCGCAAGGAGTATGCCAACGACGATGAGCACGATGCCTGCGACGGGCGAGCCGAGGACCGCGATGATCTGGTCCTTGATGCCAAGAAAGATGAAGAACACGAGCGCCGTCGCAGCAAGCACGCCCAGCCAGTCTCCCACGACCACAAGCGTGGCGATCTTGCGGTACATCCCGCGCGGCAGCATGATGCCAATCGCGACGAGGATGCCGATGAGCAGCGCATTCACGGAGTCAAGGAGGGCATAAAGGACGGCATGGAGCATGCGGGACAGTCTAGCCCACCGCCGGCGCGCAACTTTAACCGTTAAATTTGCACCATCTCCGCAAAATTGCGTAGGGTATGCACGTATCTCCGCGGCTGTGACGTCGCACGGGTCATGCACTGTTATCGAGAGAAAGAATTACATGTCGAAATTCCTCTACCGCGTTGGCTCGTGGTCGTACCGCAAGGTGTGGCCCTTTTTAGCCTTCTGGCTGGTACTCCTCATCGCGATGGGCGGCCTGGCAGCCGGCTTCGCGAAGTCCCCCAACCCCTCCTTCTCCATGCCGGACATGGACTCCACCGTGACGATGGAGCAGATGAACGAACGCTTCGGCGACAGCGGCGAGTCCATGGACGCGCCGACCGCCAATGTCATCATCGAGGCACCGGAGGGTAAGACCCTCGCCGACCCGGACGTCGCCGCCGAAGTCGACGAGCTCGTCGCTGATCTCAAGGACACCGGCGCGCTGAAGAACACAGACGCTCTCGTGAGCCCCGTCATGGCGGCCGCCGGCATGCAGAAGCAGATGACCGAGCAGCTCTCGGCCCAGGGCATGCCGCAGGAGCAGATCGACGCGAACCTCGCCGCCATTTCGCCGCTGAGCGCCGATAAGCGCACCGGCACGCTGTCGATTACCTTCGACGCGGACACCATCACCGAGATTCCCACGGAAGAGAAGTCCGCCGTCACCGACGTACTCACCCACGCTGACGAGGGCGACCTCACCGTCGCCTACGGCGGCAACGCCTTTAGCGGCGCGGACGAGATGAACGGCACGTCCGAGATCCTCGGCCTCATCGTCGCCGCCATCGTCCTGCTCATCACCTTCGGCTCCTTCGTCGCCGCAGGCATGCCGCTCATCTCCGCCGTCATCGGCGTGGGCGTGGGGCTCCTCGGCGTCCAGCTCGCAACGATCTTCACCGACTCCGTCTCCGACATGACGCCCATGCTCGCGTCCATGATCGGCCTCGCCGTCGGCATCGACTACGCGTTGTTTATCGTCGCGCGCTTCCGCAACGAGCTCATCACCTCCTCCGGCCTCAACGACTTGAGCCCCAAGGAACTCGCCGCGGAACTGAAGAAGATGGACAAGGCCACCCGCGCCCACTCCATGGGCATGGCGCTCGGCACCGCCGGCTCCTCCGTCGTTTTCGCCGGCACGACGGTGGTCATTGCACTCGCCGCGCTCACCATCATCGGCATCCCGTTCCTGTCCACGATGGCCATTGCCGCCGCCGTGACCGTCGTCATCGCCGTACTCGTCGCGCTCACGTTCATCCCGGCGCTGCTCGGCCTGCTTGGCACAAAAATCTTCGCCGCCCGCGTCCCCGGCCCCAAGGTCCCGGATCCCGAGGACGAGAAGCCGACCATGGGGCTGCTCTGGGTCCGCCGCATCCGCGCGCATCCGTTCCTCCACCTCGTCGCGGGCGTCGTCCTGCTCGGCGTCCTCGCCATCCCTGCTGCGAACCTCACGCTCGCGATGCCCACCGACGGCACCGCCAAGCTCGGCTCACCGCAGCGCAACGCGTACGAGATGACCGAAGAAGCCTTCGGCCCCGGCCGCAACGCCCCGATGATCGCCTTCGTCGACCTCGCAAACGTCTCCGAGCAGGACCGCATGCCGGCCCTCCAGGAGCTTCTGCAGGACTTCGCTACGACCGAGGGCGGCGTCAACGCCCAGATCGCAGGCATGAACGAGGCGAACGATGCCGCCCGCATCATGATTACCCCCACCACCGGCGCCACGGACGAGGCCACGACGACCACGCTCGAGCACCTGCGCGACTACAAGGGCGAGTTCGAGGAGAACACCGGCGGCACCTATGGCGTCACGGGCATCACGCCTATCTTCAACGACATCTCGGAGAAGCTCAATAGCGTTCTCGTTCCGTATATCGCGATCGTCCTGGTCCTCGCGTTCTTCGTCCTGCTGCTCGTCTTCCGCTCCATCTGGGTGCCGCTCATCGCGGCCGCCGGCTTCGGCCTCTCCATGGCCGCGACTTTCGGCATTACCGTCGCCATCTTCCAGAAGGGCATGTTCGGCATCATCGACGACCCACAGCCCATCCTTTCCTTCCTGCCCATCATGCTCATCGGCCTGACCTTCGGCCTCGCCATGGACTACCAAGTCTTCCTCGTCACCCGCATGCGCGAAGGCTTCGTCCACGGCAAGACCGCGGGCAACGCAACCTCCAACGGTTTCAAGCACGGCGCCCGCACCGTGACGGCCGCAGCACTCATCATGATCTCCGTCTTCGCGGCGTTCATGCTCATCGACATGCCATTCATTAAGACGATGGGCTTCGCGCTCGCCGTGGGCGTGTTCATTGACGCCTTCATCGTCCGCATGATGCTCATCCCTGCCACGATGTTCCTCCTCGACGAGAAGGCTTGGTGGATCCCGAAGTGGCTCGATAAGCTGCTTCCCAACATGGATATCGAAGGCGAGGCCCTCTCCCGCGACCGCGCGGCGCTCGAGGCCAGCCAGCGCGAGAAGGTGAAGAACTAGTGACCGGACTGCGGGATAAGAAGAAGCAAGCGACACACACCGCCATCGCGGAGTCGGCAGCTAATATCGTGCTGCGCGAGGGCTTCGACGCGCTTACCGTCGCCGCCGTCGCGGACGCCGCCGGCGTTTCTCCCCGCACCTTCCACAACTATTTCTCGAGTCTGGAAGAGCCCCTCGTCGACTTCATCGCGGGCACGTTCGCCGTCATCGCCGAGGATATCCGCGCGCTCCCCACGGGCCTCGACATGCTCGACGTCCTCGAGCGCTTGCTGGGCGATGCCCTCTCCGACGACGGCGTTGAGCTCTACTCGCTCAGCACGCTGCTCGCCATCGGTCAGGCCATGGAGATGCAGCACCGAGGCCCCAGCGCCCTCGGCGCGGACGAGGAGACAGCCCGCGCCGCCGCGGCTCCCATCATCACCGCCTTCCAGGAACGCTTCCCCAGTATGGACGAGTTCGATATCCTTGTCGCCCTCCAGGCCGGCGCCGGGGGCATCGGCCATGCCTTGCACATCTACGACGAGCTCGGCCCGGATCGCACCCCTGAACAGGGCCGGGCGCTGATCGCTCGTGCCGTGCGGGTGGTACGTGGCATCGGAAAGCTCCGCGCCTAGTTCACCAAGTATTTACCCCGGATCCCCCCATTGCGGGCGGAAGGCCGGGGTATTGTCGTGCAAAGGCCCCGCAACTCGGCGGGCGCACGAGCGCGAGGAGTGAACACCACAGTGAAGATCGCGATTCTGGGCGGCGACGGATTCTGCGGCTGGCCCGCATCCCTCTACCTCTCGGACCGGGGACACGACGTCACCATCATCGACAACCTCTCCCGCCGCGCCATCGATAAAGAACTCGGCGCGGAATCGCTCACCCCCATCGCCTCCATCGCGGAGCGCCTGGACGCCTGGTACGAGGTCACCGGCAAGACCATCGGCTTCCGCAATATCGACGTCGCGCAAGACTACGACGCCCTGCTCGATTTCCTGCGCGCGGAGGCTCCCGATGCCGTCGTGCACTTCGCCGAGCAACGCGCCGCGCCGTACTCCATGAAGAACTCACGCACGAAGCGCTACACGGTGGATAACAGCATCAACGCGACGCACAACTTGCTCGCGGCCATCGTGGAGTCCGGGCTCGATATCCACGTCGTGCACCTGGGCACCATGGGCGTCTACGGCTACGGCACCGCGGGCATGAAGATTCCGGAAGGCTACCTCGACGTCATGGTCCACACGGATGACCACGGCAACATCGAGCAGTCCATCCTCTACCCTTCCGACCCGGGCTCCGTCTACCACATGACGAAGGTGCTCGACCAGCACCTTTTTGCTTACTACGCGAAGAACGACGAGCTGCGCGTCACCGACCTCCACCAGGGCATTATCTGGGGCACGTGGACCGAGCAGACGGCGCGGGACGAGCGCCTTATCAACCGCTTCGACTACGACGGCGACTACGGCACGGTGTTCAACCGCTTCCTCATCCAGGCCGGCATCGGCTACCCGCTCACCGTCCACGGCACGGGCGGCCAGACCCGCGCATTTATCCACATCCGTGACATGGTCCGCTGCATCGAGCTCGCGCTCGAGAACCCGCCGGCGCGCGGGGAGCGCGTGAAGATCATCAACCAGATGACGGAAACGCACCGCGTCCGCGACCTGGCCGAGCTCGTCGCGCAGATTTCCGGCGCAACCGTGGCCTACGTGCCCAACCCGCGCAAGGAATCAGCGGAAAACGAGCTCTTCGTCTCCAACGACACGTTCCTCTCCCTGGGGCTTAAGCCCACCACGCTCGCCGAGGGCCTGCTCCACGAAGTCGAGGAAGTCGCCCAGCGCTACGCCGATCGCGTCGACCGTGACAAGATCCCCGCACAGTCCCTGTGGACGAAGAACCAGCGCGCAGGTGTGCCCGAACTTTCATGAGAGTAGCCATCGTCACGGAGGTCTTCCTCCCCAAAATCGACGGCGTGGTCACGCGACTGACCCGTACCATCGAGCAGCTCGCAGCCTTGGGCCACGAGGTCGCCATCTTCGCACCCGGCACCCCGCCCGCGACCTTCGCGGGGTTCCCGGTCCACCGCATCCCGTCGCTCGCACTGCCCGTCTACCCGGAAATCAAGTTCGGTCTCCCGTCCGCGCGCTTCTTCAAGGAAATCCGCGCCTTCGACCCCGACGTCATCCACGCCGTCAACCCCATCTGGACCGCGGCGCTGGGCGTCTTTGCCGCGAAGCTCGACGCCGTCCCGCTCGTCGCGAGCTTCCACACCAACGTGCCCGAATACGTCGAGGCCCTCGGCATCGGCTGGACCAAGCCGCTCACCGTCGCCGCGCTGAAGTACCTCCACAACCAGGCTGCGGTAAACCTGTGCACCTCCGGCCCCATGGTGACCAAGGCTCGCGACCTGGGCATCCGCAACGTCCGGCTGTGGCCCAAGGCCGTCGACACCCACGGCTACCACCCCTCCAAGGCCACACGTGAGATGCGCGACCGGCTTAGCGACGGCCACCCCGAGGACCCGCTCTTCGTCTACGTCGGCCGCGTCTCCAAGGAAAAGGACTTGGACCGTCTCCCCGCCATCGCACAAAGCGTCCGCGAGAAAGTCCCCAGCGCGCGCCTCGCCATCGTCGGCGCAGGCCCCTACCTCGAGGAGCTCAAGCAACACTTCGACGACGGCACCGTCTTCACCGGCTACCTCTCCGGTGAGGACCTCGCCGCCGCCTTCGCCTCCGGCGACGTCTTCGTCTTCCCCTCCCAGACGGAGACTCTCGGCCTTGTCGCGCTCGAGTCCTTCGCCTCGGGCGTGCCCGTCGTGGGCACCCGCGCCGGCGGCATTCCCTTCGTCATCACCGAAGGCGTCACCGGCCGCCTCATTGAGCCCGAGCTTCCCGATGCCGCCTGGGCCGCAGCCATCGCCGACCTCCTCACCGATCCCACGGCGCGCGCAGAAATGGGCGCCGCCGCGCGCGCCGAGGCAGAAAAATACTCGTGGCGAGAGTCTACGATGTCCCTTATCTCCGCCTACGAGGACGCCGTCGCGGCCCCGTTGGCCTAACCCTCTGTAAGGAGCATTCCACGCCATGCCGCTGCCCGCGCCTGCCACGCTCGCCGATGTGCTTGCCGACGGACTCTTCGTCTCCGCAGCCCAAGACCTCGCGTTCGCGCAGGCGCTCGGGCCTGTGAGCTCGGCGGAGTATAACTTCGCGGCCGACCGTGACGGTGCCGGCACCCCGCTTCCCGATGTCCCCGTCCAGCTGCGCATCGACGCCCAGACCGGCGTCCATGATCTCGAGGGCACTCGCCTGGCCGTCCTCCGCGACGGCCAGTGGACGTGGGCCACCTCCATGACCGCGGGGCTTACTGTGCCCGAGCTGAGCGGCACCCAGCCTTATTCTCCGAAGCTTCTCGCCGCCGCGCGCACCGTCGTGGGCGGCTCGCCGGTGCTCATCGCCGAGCAGGACGACGCACTCGCCGCCGTCGCCGTCGCCTTCCGCGGCAACGGCGTGCCGCTGTCCGAGGCGATTGCCGCCGGGCTCGCACAGTCCACTCCCGCGACCGACGAGCGGCGCGCCCTCGAGGCCTACGCCCAAGCCACCGGCCAACAGATTCCCGCACCGCGCTTCGACGGCACGCGGCTGACCGGCTGGGGTTCCTCGCTCACCCACGCCGATGTGCGCGCAGACGCCCACTACCTCGCTGCCGAGCACCAGTTCTTCGTCGATGCCCGCTTCCCCCACGCGCAAGTGACCCCGCGCCTGCTCGAGGGCCGCGCCACCGTCTCTGCCGGCGGCCACGCTTTCGAAGCCGTCGCCCCGGTCCTCGCGACCATCACGGACGACACGTGGACGTGGGCCTGGGCCGACGAAGAACTCGCCCCGCCGGCCCGCCGCGCCGCCGCCAATGTGCGCCGCTTCGGCGCGGACCACGGCATCGCGGCCTTCCTGCGCCCGCAGCTGCCCGCTGCCCGCGCCTTCGAGCTCGGCCTTGCCCAAGCCGCCATGCCCATCCTTCAGCTGTGGACGCTCGTTCCCGTCGCGCTCTCCCCCACGACGACGGGCCTGTTCCTCCTCGACGCCCCGCAGCTACGCCTGCCCGACGCCACCGTTGCGACGCACTCGGCGATCCTCGCCGTGCCGCTGCCGGATGGCCTCGACGCCGTGCGCGCGCAGGCCGCGTATCGCGCCGCCCGCGGCTAACGCCCATCCCGCCGTGGGGGTTAAGCTATAGCACGTCCTTGTACCATCTTCTCATGCGGGAGATTTTGTGAAACGCTTCCTTCGGTCGATTGTTGATCGCGTCACCGGCACCCGCCGTGACAACGAGCTTCCCGCGCCCCAGTCTCCGGAGTCGGCCCCAGTTTCCCGCCCCGCAGTTCCCGAGCCCATCGCGCGCCCGCCGCGTCACGCCGCACCTGCCCCGCGCCAGGCGACACCGGCCAACCGCGTCGCTGCACGCCGCCTCCCCGCCAGCCTGCGCCCTGCTCCCGCAACGCACGAAGAACCAGAACTCTCGCCCACCGCGCGCCGCGCGCACCGCCGGCTCGCCACGCTCCTCACCGTCCCCGCAGCTACCCTGGCCCCGGTTCCCGCGCCTGCGGCTCCCCGTCCGCTACGCCCGGCGCCCCCACTCGAGCGCGAAGCAACCCCCGCCAACCGCGTCGCCGCACGCCGCCTCCCCGCCAGCCTGCGCCCCGCTCCCGCAACGGATGACGAACCAGAGCCGTCGCCGGCTGCGCGTCGGGTGCTGCGGCGCTTGTCGGGAATTCTCTCCTCCCCAGCGCCCCGAGTTGAAACGCCTGCATCGCAACCCGTAGCTGACAAGCCCGCTGCCGAGACGGCAGGAGCACTCGCGGCCGCGGCGGCCGCTGCTGCAACCGCAACTGCTGGACCCATGGCTCGCAAGCGCGCGATGCCAGTTGTCATTCCCTCGGCGGCACAACGCAGCGCCGCCCGGGCGGCGGAGGCGGAGGCTGCGGTGGGCGATGGGGGCATCGGCAAGCGGGCGCTTGCCACGCCGGTCGAGTCCGCGGCGGTGCGAAAGAATGCGCGCGCCCGGCTGCGTCTGGTGCCGGGTCTTGACGGCCTGCGCGGCCTGGCGGTACTCGCTGTGGTCATTTATCACTTCTTTGGCGATGTGCTGCCCGGCGGCTACCTGGGCGTGGACATGTTCTTTGTCCTGTCGGGCTTCCTTATTACGTCGCTGCTCGTGCGCGAGTTCCGCGTCACGGGGCGCATTAGTCTCAAGGATTTCTGGGTCCGGCGTTTCCGGCGCATTTTGCCGGCAGCCGTGACGGTGCTGGTGATCTGTACGGCGATTGTCGCGGCGATTGGCGGCGACCTGGCCGTGGGGATTCGCGAGCAGTTCCTGGGCACGCTCTTCTTCGTCAATAACTGGACGCAGATTGCCACCTCCCAGTCTTACTTTGCGGACAACGAGATTCAGGTCTTCGCGCACTACTGGTCGCTCGCCGCGGAGGAGCAGTTCTATCTCATCTGGCCGCTGCTTATCGCGGGGCTGTTTATCGTCGTGCGGCGGTATCCGCGGCGCGTGCCGATTATCGTGTCGGTCGTGCTGGCCGCGGCGTCCGCGGTCGCCATGTGGTTTATCTACACCCCAGGCGAGGACCCGACGCGTGTCTACTACGGCACGGATACGCACGCGTTTGGCTTGCTCATCGGTGCGGCGCTGTCGCTCATCATTACGTCGACGCACTCGGACCCAGCGGCGGACTCCTGGCCATCGTCGCGCCGCGCAGGCGCTATCGCGGCGCAGGTCCTCGCGCCGCTGGCGTTGCTCGCGTACCTCGCGCAGCTCATTTTCATGACAGACGATCTGGAATTCACCTACCGCGGCGGGCTGATGCTTACGAGCGTGCTGGGAGCGCTCATGCTCTGGGGTGTCGTGCGCGACGCGCGTCCGCTCACGTGGCTCTTCAGCACGACCGTCATGCGGTGGCTGGGCCAACGCTCGTTCTCGCTCTACCTGTGGCACTGGCCGCTCATCATGATCCTCATCGCGCTCTTCGACTCAAAGCGCGAGCACGCCTGGGTGTGGGGGCTTGTGGCGTTACCGCTGTCCTTCCTCCTGGCGGAAATCTCGTACCAGTTCATTGAAAACCCGTTCCGTCGCGGCGGATACAAGAAGGCGTGGACGACGTACTGGGCCTCCCGCCCGGGCCTTGCCGAGCTGCGGTACGGCTTCGCGAAGGTCGCGTGGCCGCTCGTGCCGCTGCTCGTCGTAGCGTCGCTGGCAGGCGTGGTCTACGGCGTCGTGACGTCGAGCGATAAGACGCAGCTCGAACGCGACCTCGAAGAGCTGCAACAGCTCAATAACTCGGGAAGCACGCCAGCTCCCGAGGCCGCCGCTCCCACGACGACTGCTAAGAAGACCCGCCCCATGCCGCGCGGCCCAGAGATAACCGCCATCGGCGACTCGGTCATGCTCGCCTCGAGCGCCGCGCTCAACACCCGTTTCCCTGGTCTCTACATCGACGCGGCGGTCTCGCGTCACTACACCGCGGCGATTCCAATCGTCCAGGAGCTGAAGAGTACGGGCCAGCTGCGCGATACAGTCTTCCTCGGCTTCGGCACGAATGGCGCGGCGTTCCCCGGACAGCTCGATGAGCTTATCGATGCCATCGGCCCCGACCGCACCATCGTTCTCTCCGTCCCCTACGGCGACCGGGACTGGATGCCCGGCGCGCGCGCCGAGGTCATCCAAGCGGCCAAGGACCACAAGAACGTCTACCTCGCGGACTGGTGCACGCACGCACAGTCCAACACGTCGCTCCTGCGCGCCGACGGCGTCCACCCCGAAATCGAAGGCGCCGACCAGTACGCGCTGGCGTTCCAGTACGCGCTGCAGCAGTACTCGAATTACGACAAGAACACTTCGACGCAGTGCGCTGTATAAAACGGCATGCCGAATGACCCCAGCCTTGGCTGGGGTTTCCTTTCGGCTGTTAGTCCACGGTGCAGAGTAGGCGCTTGCCATACGGCGTGACGTACCAGTAATTGCCCTCGGCATCACGGGTATACGAATCACCATCGGCCTTGCGCCCGT
>NZ_KQ961740.1:0-1177 GCF_001563605.1 Corynebacterium sp. CMW7794 | reverse complement strand
TGAAGTGCCCCGGGTTTTGTTCCTAGGCGTTTGCCTTGATTTCTATTATTGCTTGCGGCGGGTGCTGGTCCCAAAATTCGGTTTCCACTTCAGCTGGCGTGCGGTAGCCCAAGCTTTGGTGAAGCCTCGTCTCGTTCCACCATGACACCCACTCAAACGTCGCGATTTCCACCTCGACAACCTCATCCCACCTGCGAGTATGGATCAGCTCGTTTTTGTAGGAACCATTAACGTTTTCCGCCAGAGCATTGTCATAGGAGTCGCCAACAGTTCCGGTGGAAGCGGCAATCCCGTGCTGGGCAAGACGCTCGTTGTAGACAACGCTGACATACTGCGAGCCGTGATCCGAATGATGAATGAGACCTGTTGTTTCCTCAGCAGACGCGATCGCCTGGTTGAGAGCTTGCAGCGGCAACGCTTCGGTGCGCATGGAATCTGATAACGCCCACCCAACGATCCGTCGGGAGTAAACATCGGTGACAAACGCGGCATACACAAAGCCTTTCTTCGTGCGCACGTAGGTAATATCAGCCACCCACAGCTTGTTCGGGCCTTCGGCTTTGAATTCTCGCTCCACCAAGTCCGGGCGCAAATCCGGCCTTTGAGGTGTGCGAGTGGTCATAGGCGAGCGGCCTTTGCCTTTGCCTGATACACCGGCTAGACGCATCAGCCGCGCGGTTTGTTCACGACCGATATCGATTCCGTCACGATGAAGAGCATGCCACATTTTCCGCACACCGTAGATGCCGTAATTATCCCGATGGATAGCACTAATGCGTTCAACCAGCACAGCATCACGAAGGCCGCGAGCACTTACCCCACGGGCCTTGGACTGACGATACCCACGCGAGGTGATGAACCCACCAGCGCGGTTTTTCTTCAACGTCTTACAGATGAACTCGACAGAGAAACGATTCCGGTATTCATCGATGAACCGGATCATTTCCGACGTTTTGGGTCGAGTTCCGACGCGAAAAAAGCTGAGGCAGCCTTTAAAAGTTCATTGGTGTCGCGTAGCTCTTGATTTTCACGGCGAAGCCTCGCGTTTTCGGCGGCCAGATCTTCAGGCACGGGTTCTGGGATGTTTCCCGCACGGCGGGCCTGTTGGGTCCATTGACGGGCTGTGTGCCATGACACCCCCAGCTTTGGGGCTACTGCCTGGCACGCGGCTTGCATC